>CAXTSK010000139.1:3441-10375 GCA_964246655.1 uncultured Pyrinomonadaceae bacterium | reverse complement strand
GCGCAGGCGCGCGCCAACGCGCAGGTCGAGCGCGAGGTGGCGCAGGCCCGCATGATGTTCGAGATGTACAACGTGCTCACCGCGGACCAGAAGGCGCAGCTTCAGGCCGCGCGCCAGCAGCGCGAGCAGCGCCGCCAGGAGTTCCGCTCACGCCGCGGCCCGGGGCAGGGGCAGACTCAACTTCAGTAACACGTTTGTCGAACTGACTCGAAACCCCTAAAGCGGCGGCCCTTAAAGTATCGAGGGTCGCCGCTTTATTTTCCGCGCCGCCGGTGTGATATTTGTTAACCCTTGATGGATGAGACGGCGGACATCTCCGGCTACGCGTCGGCCCAGCCCGGGCCGGGCGTTGCGGACGCCGAACTCGCCGCGCGCGCCCGCGAGGGCGACGAGGCGGCCTTCGAGGAGCTGTTTAGACGCCACAAGCGCCGCGTCGCGCTCATCGCCGCGCGCTTCTTCCGGCGGCGCGAGCAGGTCGAAGAGGTCGTGCAGGAGAGTTTCGCCAAAGCCTTCTTCGCCCTCGGCGAATTCGCCAACAGCCGCGACGCCTCCTTCGCCGCGTGGCTCGCGCGCATCGCCTTCAACGTCAGCTACGACGAGCTGCGGCGGCAGAAGCGGCGGCCCGAGGGCGCGCTCGAAGAGCTGACCGAGGAGGACGCCGCAGCGCTGTCCACGCGCCTGCGCGGCGAAGGCCCGGACGCCGAAGCCGCGGCCGTCTCGCGCGACCTCGCCGCGAAACTGCTGGCGCGCCTCAGCCCCGAGGACAGGCTCGTGCTCGTCCTGCTCGACGTGGAGGGGTTGTCGGTGGCGGAGATTGCCAAGCTGATGAATTGGACGGGGTCGAAGGTCAAGGTGCGCGCGCACCGCGCACGCGCGCACCTGCGTCGCGTGCTGGAGAGGTTTCTGTAACTGCGGGCGCGCGGCGCGCGTCCTTATATTTGAGCCCGCAGGGATTTGGGAGGCAGGTGAAAGAAATGGCAGGCGATAAGTTAGACAGCGCCCGCAAGGAGAGGCTGGAACGTGTCGCGCGCGAAGTCGTCCGCGCGGCAGCGGCGGGGGAGGGCGAGGCCCAGGCGGCCGCCGACTCGCCCTTCCTCTACGCACGCGTCCGTGCGCGCATCGAAGAGGAGCGGCGGCGGCGCGAGGAGGGCGAGGGCTGGCTGGCGCTCTTCGGGGTCGCGTGGCGCGCGGTGCCGGCGATGGCGCTCGTGGCCGTGATGGCGCTGGCGCTCTTCCTCTCGTCGGGCGCGGGTGATCTGGCGCCGGGCTTCGGCCTCGGCGCGGAGTCGCTGCTCGGCGAGCGCGACGAAGAGTTCGAGCAGGTCGTCCTGGCCGACACGCGCACGACGCCCTCGAACGACGAGGTGCTCTCGACCATCATCGACGACGGGGAGAATTCGAGATGAAGGGCATCGCCACACTCAAGCTCTGGCTCGCGGTCGCGGTCGTCTTCGCGCTCGGCTGCGCGACAGGTGCTTTCTTAGACAGCGCCTACCGGCTGCGCGCGGGCGCCGCGCGGAACGAGCAGCGCGGCGGCAAGCGCGACCCCAACCACATGTTCGAGAAGATGCGGAGCGACCTCAACCTCGACGACCGCCAGGCGACCGAGATACGCAAGATACTCGACGAGACGCGCAACGAATACCGCTCCCTGCGCTCCGAAGCGCGCCCACGCTTCGACGCCATCCGCCAGTCCGCCCGCACGCGCATCCGCGCCCTGCTCACCCCCGAACAGCAGCAGCGCTTCGACGCACGCGTCGCCGAGATGGATAAGCGACGAGAAGCGGAGGAGAAGCAAGTAGACAGTAGTCAGTAGACAGTAGCCGGTAGGAAAAGCAGGCGGCGCGTCTCGGCCTTTAGACCGGGCGCGCCGCGTTGTCTTCCTGCTGACTACTGACTATTGACTTCAATTCTCCGCGACCAGATGCGTTACCACCGGCGGGGTGTCGCCGATGTGGAAGGAGCGGACGAGGTTCTGGGGGGCGCGGTCTTCGTTGGTGACGCGTGCGTGCTGGCGCATGTGCTCGCCCCAGGACTCGACGAGGAAGGTTTCGAGGTAGCGGCCGGGCCGCGCCGTGTCGGCGAAGAGCCCCCAGCGCGTCGCGCCGTCGCGCCGCAGGATGCGCTTCACGTCCTGCATCGCGCGCACGAACTCTTCCGAGCGCGCCGGGTCGATGATGTATTCGACCGTCACCAGCACCGGCCCGTGCTCCGGGCGCGGCTCCTGCACGAAGGTCGGGTCCGTCCAGTGGAGCGAGGGGTTGAGGTCTAAACCCTCGCCGCCACGCAAAGGGAAGAAAGGCGTCGCCGCGAGCCCGACGAGGAGCGCCGCCGCCGCCGTATAGAGCGTCACGTGCAGGCCGACGCGCTCGGCCAACGCTCCCCACGTGGCCGCCCCCACGGCGAGCGAGCCGAAGAAGACGAGCAGGTAGAGCGCCAGCGCCCGCGCACGCACCCACTCGGGCACGACCGTCTGCGCGCCCACGTTGAAGCTCGACATCGTCGTCATCCACGCCACGCCGCCCGCGAGCAGCGCGACGCAGAGCAGCGCGTAGTTCGTCAGGTAGCCTAGCGCCGCTGTCGTCCCCGCGAAGACGATTGTCCCGAGCACGACCAGCAGGTTGACCGAGACCGTGCGCCTCGCCCACGCGATGACGAACACGCCCGCGACGGCACCCACGCCGAGGCACCCCAGCAGCACGCCGTACTGGAACGCCCCGAGCTTCAGCTCGGTCCGCGCTACGAGCGGCATCATCGCCCACAGCGCGCTCGCGCACAGCGCGAAGACGCCCGTCCGCACCATCACGCTCTTCAGCTCCGGCGCGTGCCGCGCGTAGCGAAGCCCCGCACGCATCGCGCCCAGCACGCGCTCGGTCGGCGAGATGCTCTCCACCTTCTCGCGCCGCCAGCGGTAGAGCACGAAGATGACGCCGACGAAAGAGCACGAGTTGAGCAGGAAGACGGCCCACGGGCCGGCCGCCGCGACGATGATGCCGCCGAGCGCAGGCCCCACGGCGCGCGCGATGTTGAAGGCGACGCTGTTGAGCGAAACGGCCGAGGTCAACTCTCTGCGCGGAACCAGCTCGGGCACGATGGCCTGCCACGCGGGCGCGTTCATCGCCGCGCCCAGGCCCAGCGAGAAGGTGAGCACGAGCAGCACGACCGGCGTCGTCACGCCCGCGAGCGTCGCGACCGCGAGCCCGACCGCCGCGACGAGCATCCAGGCTTGTGAGAAGATCAGGAGTCTCCTCCGGTCAACGATGTCTGCGAGCGCGCCTGCGGGGAGCGCGAGCAGGAAGGTGGGCGCCGTCTCGGCCGTCTGCATCAGCGCGACGACGAAGGGCGTCGGGGCGAGCGTCGTCATCAGCCACTCGGCGCCGACGTTGTGCATCCACGTCCCGACGTTCGACGCCACGGCCGCCAGCCACAGCGCGCGGAAGAGCGGGAGCCGCAGCGGGCTCCATGTCGTAGACTTGCTTTCTGTCATTGTGCTTTGACGGCAAGGGTCGCACCCGCCGCGCCGATGGGTCAAGCGGGGGAGCAGTAGGCAGTAGGCTCCGCTTGGCGGACGTTGACGCCGGCACCGGCCGGTACGGGAAAATGGATGTTTTTCTACTGACTACAGACTACTGTCTACTGCTTTCTTCTTGCCGCCCGCGCCCCTTTTGTATCAAACTAGGCGCACCACCTCTTTGATTCCGCAGACAGTTCTCATCTCGCGCGGCCCGCAAGCGCCGCAGGAGGAATGATGGCAGACGAGTACGACGTGAAGTCTTCCACGAAGCGGGAGTCGCCGCCCGACCCGAGCCGGCGGAGCTTCCTCAAAGGCGTCGGCATCGCGGGCGCGGGCGCGGCGCTCGCCGACCATCTCGCGCAGACCGCAGAGGCAGAGGCCAAAGCCGCGCAGGCCGAGGCCGCGAAGCTCCCGACGGCGGCAACGCTCAACCTGACGCTCGACGTGAACGGCCGCCGTCGCCCCGTCGCGGTCGAGCCGCGCACGACGCTCCTGAGCGCGCTGCGCAACCACCTCGAACCGGCCGTCACCGGGCCGAAGCTCGTCTGCGACCAGGGCACCTGCGGCGCATGCACCGTCCTGCTCGACGGCAAGCCGGTCTACTCTTGCCTGGTCTTAGCCGCCGACGCCGTGGGGAAGAAGGTGACGACCGTCGAGGGCTTGGGCACGCCCGAGGCGCCGAACGCCGTGCAGGCCGCCTTCGTCGAGCAGGACGCCCTGATGTGCGGCTTCTGCACGCCCGGCTTCGTCACGACCGTCTCGGCGTATCTCAAGAAGAATCCCAACCCGACGCTCGCCGAAGTGCGCGAGGCGTGCAAAGGCAACTTCTGCCGCTGCGGCACCTATCCGCGCGTCTTCGAAGCGGCGCTCGCCGCGGCGAAAAAAGGAAGTGATGAATGATGAATATGACGACGTGATGATATTCATCATTCATCATTCATCACTTAGTGCGAACGGAGTGAGCACATGCAACAGCAGGCGCCGGTTAAAAAGAAGAAGAAGATTAAAGTCCCGCGGGTCGTCAACGGCCAGGACACGCTTGTCGAGATAGAGGTTGACGACGACGGCAGCGTCGCATGGGGGCCGAACGACAAGCACACGCTGCTCAACAAACGCCTGACGCGCGTGGACGGCCACGTCAAGGTGAGCGGCGCGGCCGAGTACACGCACGACAAGCGCGTGCCCGGGATGCTCCACGGCCGCGTGCTGCGCTCGCCGCACGCCCACGCGCGCGTGTTGCGCATCGACGCTTCGGCCGCGCGGCGCATCCCCGGCGTCAAGGCCGTCGTCGGCGCCACCGACGAGGAGGTCGTCGAGGGCGGCAACCGCGCCGCGGAAGAGGCCGAGAAGATGAACCGCACGGACGTGGGCGAGGCTAAGCCCGCGAAGCGCGAGACGGTCGTGCTCTTCGCCGGCCAGCCCGTCGCCGCCGTCGCGGCCACGACGCCCGAGATTGCAGAGGACGCGCTGCGCGCCATCCGCGTCGAGTACGAAGTCCTGCCGCACGTCGTCCGCGCGGAAGACTCGATGAAAGACGGCGCGCCGAAGGTGACGGCCGACCCGAAGGAGCCGAACGTCGAGCAGCGCGACAAGCGCGGCGACCCCGAGAAGGTGGCGGAGGCTTTGAAGGGCTCCGACGTGGTGGTCGAGGCCGAGTACCGCACGCCCATCATCCATCATTCGAGTTTGGAGACGCACGGCAACGTCGTCGATTACCGCGGCGGCGAAGAGGCGACCGTCTACGCCTCGACGCAGTGGACGTTCTCCATCCCGGGCGACGCGGCACAGGAACTCGGCTTGAAGGAGAGCGCGGTGCGCGCAATCGTCGAGCACATGGGCGGCGGCTTCGGCTCGAAGTTCGGCATCGGCATCGAGGGGATGCTCGCGTGCCAGCTCTCGAAGCAGGCGAAGGCGCCGGTTCATCTCATGCTGACGCGCAAGGACGAGTTCCTGCTCGCGGGCAATCGCTCGGGCTCGTGGCAGAAGTTCAGGGCGGGCGCGAAGCGTGACGGCACGCTCGTCGCGGTGCACGCGACGCAGCACTTGCTCGGGGGCTTAGGCGACGGCTCGCAGGCGGGGCAGCCTTACATCTACTCGGCCGAGAACGCGTACCGCGAGCGCATCAGCGTCCACACGCACGAGGACGCCTCGCGCGCGATGCGCGCGCCGGGTCACCCGCAGGCGAGCTTCGCGATAGAGTCTTTGATGGACGAGCTTGCTTATAAGATCGGGATCGACCCGGTCGAGTTCCGCAAGAAGAACTTGAAGGACGCCGTGTATCACCGTCAGCTCGAACGCGGCGCGCGCGAGATCGGTTGGGAGCGAAGGAACAAGACCCCGGGCGGCGGCGCGGGGCCGCTCAGGCGCGGGATGGGTTGCGGCATCGGCACTTGGGGCGGCGGCGGCAACAACCAGTGCAAGGTTGACGTGATGGTCACGCGCGACGGCTCGGTCACGGTCGCCGTCGGGACGCAAGACCTCGGGACGGGGACGCGCACGTACACGCGCGCCATCGTCGCGGAGGAGTTCGGCCTTCAGGTAAAGGATGTGTCCGAACGCATCGGCGACTCGCGGCTCGGCGCGTCGAACCCTTCGGGCGGCTCGACGACCGCGGCCTCGCTCGCGCCCTCGGTGAAGGACGGCGCCGTCAAGGCGCGGCTCGCCGTGGCCGAGAGACTCTCAACGCTGCTCGGAGGCGCGAAGCCCGAAGAGATTAGTTTCAGTAACGGCAGCGTGAGCGGCGGCGGGCAGACCTTGAGTTGGAAGCAGGCGTGCGCGGCGCTGCCGACGGCGGGCGTGACGGGGCACGGCGAATGGCAGGCGTCGCTGGCGGGGACGGGCGTGCACGGCGTCTGCTTCGCGGAGGTTGAAGTGGACGTTGAGACGGGGCACGTGAAGCCGATCAAGATGGTTCACGTGCAGGACATCGGACTCCCGCTCAACCGTCTCGCAGCCGAGAGCCAGATCAACGGCGGGATGATTCAGTCGCTCGGCATGGCCCTCTGGGAGGGACGCGTGATGGACGCGAAGCTCGGGCTTCAGCTCAACCCCGGCTTCGGCGACTACAAGCTGCCCGGCTCGCTTGAGATGCCGGAACTCGTCCCGCTCATCGACGACGAGGACAAGCGCGAGGCCGTCATCGGCGTCGGCGAGCCCTCGATCATCCCTTCGGTGGGCGCGGTCGCCAACGCCGTCTACAACGCCTGCGGCGTGCGCGTGCGCGAGCTGCCCATCACGCCGGACAAGATTCTGATGGGTCTCATGCAAGAGAGGAGGGGCGCGTGAAAGCTTTCGAGTGGGTGAGTCCCGCGAGCGTCGAGGAGGCCGTCGGCCTTCTGAAGTCCGCGCCGGCTTCGAGAGACATGGACGAGGCGGCGCGGCCCCGCGCGCGGGGGCGCGACGACCCGAGGGCCCAGTAGG
>CAXTSK010000139.1:0-3431 GCA_964246655.1 uncultured Pyrinomonadaceae bacterium | reverse complement strand
AAGAGCGTCAAGCACGTCACGAAGGTGTCCTCGAGCTCGACCACCGGCTCGACCGGCGGCCGGCCCCGCTCGCGGGCGGGCAAGACCTCCTGACGACGATGAAGGATTACCTGACGCGCCCGACGCGCGTCGTCAATCTCAAGTCCATCCGCGGGCTCGATAAGATTGAAGGCGACACGAAGAAGGGCCTGCGCCTCGGCGCGCTCGTCACGCTCGCGCAGGTTGAAGAGCATGCTGTGATACGTCGAGACTTCCCCGGTCTCGCGGAGGCGGCGCACTCGGTCGCCACGCAGCAGATACGCAACCTCGGTACCGTCGGCGGGAACCTCTGCCAGCGGCCGCGCTGCTGGTACTATCGTCTGGAAGAGGCGGTCTGCATCAAGAAGGGCGGCTCGGAGTGCTTCGCCGCGACGGGCGAGAACAAGTACAACGCCATCCTCGGCGGCGGGCCTTCGTGGATAGTTCATCCGTCCGACCTCGCGCCGATGCTCGTCGCGCTCGGCGCGAGCGTGAACGTCGTGGGCTCGGACGGACGCCGCACGATACTCCTCGAAAAATTCTTCACGCTGCCCAACGAGGGGAGCGTCCGCCGCGAGAACGTCCTGAAGAACGACGAGATTATCACGGAGGTCGTCGTCCCCGCCTCGCCCTTCGCCGCGCGCTCGACCTACTTGAAGTTCAAGGAGCGCGAGTCGCTCGACTTCGCGCTCTCTGCCGTAGCGGCCGCGGTCGATCTCGGCGCGGACAAGCGCGTCCGCCAGGCGCGCATCGTGCTTGGCGGCGTCGCGCCCGTGCCGTGGCGCGTGCCGAAGGCGGAGGAGTTTTTAAAGGGTAAGGCTGGACGCGGAGTCGCTGGCGGGCGCGGCGCGGCTCGCGCTCGAAGGCGCAGAGCCCCTTTCGAAGAACGCGTACAAGGTTCCTCTGACGCAGACGCTCGTCCGCCGCGCGCTGGCGAAGGCGGGCGGCGTAACCGCATAATGATTCGGAAAGGGAGGCCGGCGATGTCGGAAGAGGCGAGGGAGCAGACCAAGGCGGGCGAGGACGTGAGCCCTTTCTGCGGCTCTTTGCGCTCGAAGAAGTTCTTCATGCGCGACGGGCTGGCGACCGAGGCCGAGCACTACCTCGACGCCAGCAACCACTGCTGGTGTCGGCACACGCATCTCGCCGTCGGCCCCGATGGCGGCCGCGCCACGCCCGCGCGCTGCGTCCCCGGCCGCGAGTGCTACGTCTCCGCGTTGGGCGATTAATGAAGTTGCGCCGGCAATGATGACGGCTTAAGTTTTAGGAGGTGTCATGATGAAGAGATTTTTCATTCCGTCGGTCGTCGTGCTGGCGCTTCTGTTGACTTGCGGGGCGGCGCTTGTGTCGTCGCGGGCGGAGGCGGACGGCGTGCGCGGCGTCTACGTCGAGGCGCGGACGGCGAGCGTGTTCGCGGGCGCGTGCCACTACAACGGCGAGCTGACGATCGCGGGGCGCGAGGCCGTGCTGGCGTGGAGCGTGAGGGAGGGGAGTTGGGGCGGCGTCGATTTAGCGGGCGTGCGCGCCTTGGCGGTCGTCGGGTCGGAGGCCAACCTGACGGATTCGGTGGCGGCTCGCCGCTCGGAGCTGATCGTGGACAGTAACGTGAGCGCGGCGCAGGCGAGGGCTTTTGCGAGGGCCGTCGAGAGCGCGTACGGCGCGGTGCTCGGCCGCGTCGTCGAGGTGCGGCGCGCGCCCGTCAGCTTTGTCACGGAAGGGAAGTCCTTCAAGGTCTCGGCGCCGGGCGCGGCCGCGCTCGACGTGGAGGCGATGCCGGACGACCTCTGTTGCCGGATGCCGCAACTGGTCTGGTACGCGCCGCTCGTCCCCGTCGAGGGGCGCAAGGTCGGCTACACGCGCGCGGCCTCCTACTCCGGCGGCGCGGCCGGCGAGCCCTGGCAGCGCACGGGCGAGAACGGCGCCTTCTACGGCACCTTCTCCTTCTAAGCCCGAAAAGTTATCCACAGAACACAGAGACATGGCTCGTTGACTTTATGTCTTCAAGCTGTGTCTCTGTGTCTCTGTGGTTAATGTTTTAGGCCGGGGCGGCAGAGCGCGTCGCCGTGCGCCCGCAGTCGGGGCAGGTGTGAGCTTCGATGACGACCCCGTCGCTCTCGGAAGCCGCGTCGGGTTCGGCGCCGTAGTCGAGCTTGTCGGCGTGGTGGTTCATCTCGGCGCCGCAGTCGGGACACTTCATCTTGTTCGTTTCAGTCACGGCCGTCCTCCTCCGTGCCCGCATCTTAAAGCCCCCGCGCGCGTAAATACAGGCTGCGCGCGCGCACGCCTCGGGGCTTCCCGGCAGCGTCTCTCTTTCATTAACGACATGAACGCCGCGACGTGTCTGTTAACGCGTGGGGCTTGAGGCGCGTCTTTAAGAGGCGTGAGGGCCGGAGCGGTTCGAGGCCCTTCCCCATCAATCCAACACGTCAGGGGGCAAGAATTTTATGAAACTGCCGGCGCGCGTGAGGCCGTGCCTCGCGCTCACACTGCTACTCGTTTTGTCGGCCGCCGCGGTCGGACAGGAGCCGAGTCTTCAGCGGCCTTCGGGCCTCGAAAAGTACGAGGCACAGGCTACCGACTCGGTCGAGGTCACCATCGACGACAGGATTCTGCGGCTGGCCGCCGGCGCCCTGTCCGACAGCAAGCCGCAGGAGAAGGCCGTCAAGGCGCTGCTCGGGGGGCTGAAGGATGTCTACGTCCGCGCCTTCCGGTTCGACCGCGAGGGCGTCTACCAGGCCGCCGAGGTCGAAGCGCTGCGGGCGCGGTTCAGCGGCCCCGGGTGGTCGCGTGTCGTCGGCGTGAGGAGTAAGAAGTACGGCGACAACGTCGATGTCTTCCTCGCCTCCGCGGGCGAGCAGTTGAAGGGAATCGCGGTGGTCGTCGCCGCGCCGCGCGAGCTGGTCTACGTCCACGTCTCCGGCGACATCGACCTTGAGAGGCTCCGCGAGTTGGAAGGGCGCTTCAGCGTGCCCAGACTCGAACTCTACAGGTCGGGGAAGGAGTGGTGAGCCGACATGGCGACTTTCAGATCCATCGCGCGGGCCGCCGTCTCGCTCTCGTTGATGGCCCTCTTCTACGCCCCCATAACAGTTAAGGCCGACGACTTCGACACCGTCGTCAAGAACGTGCGCGCGGCCTGCGGCGGGAAGCGCGTGCGCATCCCCTTCCTCGGGCTGGCGGGTTTCGCGACGAAGCTGGTGCGCCCGGCCGGCGTGAAGAGCTTTAAGCTGGCCGTCTTCGAGGACGTGACGCGGGCCGGCGACGTGTCGGGCCTCGGGGACGCCATCGGCCGCTCGCTCGGGCCGCAGTGGCGTCCGCTCGTGCGCGTGCGCACGGGGCGCGGCGCCGCGCCGACACACCTCTACGTCCCTGCAGCGGGCGGCCACCGGGAGGGGGTGATCGTGGCGCTCGGC
>CAXTSK010000138.1:0-10385 GCA_964246655.1 uncultured Pyrinomonadaceae bacterium | reverse complement strand
GACGGCGAGCGGCGGACGTTCCTGCACGGCTGGGCCTACGTGACGGACGGCGCGCGCGGCTAGATCGGCCACGCGCCGGCCGTGACGGTGCCCGCCGCGATAGTCGCGCGCGTCGAGCAGACGAGGCGCGAGCTGGGCGAGGTCATCGACGAGGTCGCGGCCTCGACGGACGTGCGGAGCCGCGAGGGGGCGTGGGGCGTGCTCTCAAGGGGCTTGCTGACGCGTGCGATGAGCTTCGAGACGGCGCTCGTCGCCGCCTTCGCGCCGTTCTACAACGCGCGCCTGTACGAGCGAGATTCAAGTGTGAAAGGTTCTTAGAGAAGGATGGTCGAGAGACTCACCGCGGAAGGTAACGACGAGCACCTCGTCAAGGCCGGGCAGAACACGACGGGCTGGGTCGAGGTCATCGCCGGCTCGATGTTCTCGGGCAAGTCCGAGGAGCTGATCCGGCGGCTGCGCCGCGCGAAGATCGCGCGCCTCAAGGTGCAGGTCTTCAAGCCCGAGATCGACGTGCGCTACTCGCGCGACCACATCGTGTCGCACTCCGAGATGCGCCACGAGTCGAGCGCCGTGCACAGCGCGCGAGAGATTCTGGAGCTGCTCGACCCGACGACCGAGGTCGTCGGCATCGACGAAGGCCAGTTCTTCGACAACGACCTCGTGGAGATCGCCAACCGGCTCGCCGCGCGCGGCGTGCGCGTCATCATCGCGGGACTCGACCAGGACTACACGGGGCGGCCCTTCGAGCCGATGCCGCAGCTGCTTGCCGTCGCCGAGTACATCACCAAGACGCACGCCATCTGCGTCCGCTGCGGCCAGCCCGCCAACTACTCGCAGCGCATCGTCGAGGTCGAAGGCCAAGTCGTCGTCGGCGCCGGGGACGCCTACGAGGCGCGCTGCCGCCGCTGCTTCGTCCCGCACGCCGACGCCCCGACGCGCCACGACGACTAGGCGTGAGTCCCGCCCGATACTTATAAACTCTCTTCCGCCGAGCGCGCGATGTGACTATACTTCCCCGGCGCGCGACGCTCGTCGCCGGGGAAACTCGCGCGCCCGCTTCGACCCGGCAAGGCTCCTTACACCAACGACCTCAGGAGGACACATGGGCAACGGCACCGACGACGAGAAGGCCGCCCTCGAACTATATAAGCTGGAGTACGAAAAGGGCGCGGAACGCTATCAGGAGATCTACAAGAGCGTATGGGCCAACTTCAATTACCTCGTCCTACTCGCTGGCGGCATCCTCGCCTTCAGCAGCAACTTCAAGGTGCTGCCCACGTGGTTGACGCCCATCCTCGCGGTGTTGCCGCTTCTGTACTGGTACCTGGCTGTCTTCAAGCCGGGTAACAGGTACGGCGATCAGGTCGTCGCACGCCTTAGCCGGGTGGAGAAGATTCTGAACAAGAAATACGCCGGTCAGTTTGCGATACCTTTAAGCAGTCCCCCGGACCCAATAAGCAGTCCCCCGGACATAACGGAAGACGACTACGGGTTGCGACATTTCACGCTGTATCATGAGCGTCGGCGGAGCCCCGCCTCGCTCCGGGCTGAGCAGCGCGAGGCCAGGTGGCCCGCCGTTCGGGTCACGACGTTTTGGGCGGCGCTACTGATCCTTGCGGGCGCGCTCGTCGGGGCGGGCTTCAGCATCTTCGGCAGCAAGAATGAGGGCAAAGTAATTACCGTTGACCAGCACCCGAAGTCGCTGGAGGTCAAGGTCGGGGGCGCCGACGCCGAGCAGGTGCAGAAGGAGTTAGAGAACTTGAAAGCTTTAGTCAGCGAGATGTCGGTGCAGCTCAAGAGAATCGAGGAGAAGCAGCGACAGCCGTTGCCACTACAGTCGCCGTCTACTACGCAGGATAATGGTAATGTCAACCACTAACTTTCCGCCGCGCTCGGAGCGCGAGGGCGAGATCGGGGCGATGCTGAACGTGCTGTCCACGGCCGTTGAGGGGCGCGCGGCCGTTTACATGAGCGCGCCGATCACGTCGGGCAGGCGCTATTCGGCGTGGCGGGTGAGCCTCGGCGGGGGCGCGCCGGAGCCGGGTCAGGAGGAGTTGCGGCGTGAGGTCATCGAGCACAACCGCGCGCACGCCGCGCGGGTGGCGCAGTGGCTCCGCTCCTCGTGCGGCGCGACGCTCGTAGACCCCACGCGCCTCGAAGACCTCCCCGGCTGGACGCAGGACGATTACCGCACGTTCTGGGCGCTGGTGGTCGAGCGGTTCGCCTGCCGCGTCTTCTTCCTCGACGACTGGCAGTACTCGAACGGCTGCTCTTACGAATTCCTCACGGCCTGGCGCTGCGGCGTCCCGACCTTCGACGAGAGGGAGTGCCCCCTCTCGCTGGCGGAAGGCATGCGACTCGTCGGGACGGCGGTCGCGGAGATGCGCGGCCAGTCGCTCCCGACTTCCTTCCTTGAGCGCGTGCTCGAAGAGCTGGCCCGGCTGCGCTCCACCGAGACGGAGGCGCTATGCACGACCTAGAGCAGCCACAGGGCTCCCCTAACTCGGCGGCCCGCGACGGGCAGCACGTAAAGGACGCCGTCCTCGACTGGCTGAGCGGGCGGGCCAACGTCGCGCAGTTCGTCAGCTTCGGCCCCGACCTCGCGCAGAGGTATTCGAGGGTGCGCGGCTTCGGCCCCAACCACAGCTTCGGCACACCCGAGGACGCCGCCGCCTCGCTGCTCCGCGCCTCGGCCGACGGCTCGGTGAACATCCGCAGCTTCACCCCCGAGAACCCTAAGAGCCGCGAGTTCATTTACGGCGTGCGGGAGGTCGAGCGCGCCGCGGCGGAGGTGCGGCGGCTCGCGCAGGCGGGACTCTACACCATCGTCAACGAGACGGTGAACGTTAACGACGGCGGCGTCTCGGGCGTCTGCGCGGGCGACGTTATCGAGTTCGCGCCCGGCGACACGCCGCGCTGCGTGGAGAAGCCGGGGACGGCTTCCCTGCCGCGCGATGCCGGGCTCAAGCTCTTGGAGAAGGTCTATCAGTTCCGCCCGTCGCTGGACTACCCGGCGGGCGCGCGCGTCGAGTTCAGCCTGCACCCGCTCCGCCGCGGGTTCAAACACGAGCACACAATCGTCTGGGAACTGGAGGAGGTCGATGCCATCGGCCTCCGCCCCGAGGTGCGTTGGCCGAACCTCTTCAGCCGCTTCATCGGCGATAAGGCTTTCGGCCTCCTGGTGGGTGACATGCTGGGAGCCCCCGTCCCTCTGACGACTGTCTTCCCGCGCGGGCCGGCCCCGTTCACGTTCGGGGCGACCACGGGCACCGGAGAGTTCTGGATTAGAACCTGCCCGGTAGAGCAAGACCCCGGGCGCTACACGACGCGGCGCGGCTGGCTCGATCCCTTCAAGCTCATGGCGGACGAAGACCCCGAGGGGACTAACATTGCGTCGGTGCTTTCACAGGAGGGTGTGGCGGCCTCATTCTCCGGCTCGCTGGTGGCTGACCGCGACGGCGGCGTGACCGTCGAAGGGGTCAGCGGGTTCGGCGACGACTTTATGGTCGGGCAGGCCGGCGTCGAGGAGTTGCCGGGAGATGTCCGCGCGTCCGTGATGCGTCTCTTCGACTCGCTGAGCGCTCACCTCGGCCCCGTCAGGATGGAGTGGGTTTACGACGGCGACGTGGCGTGGCTGGTGCAACTCCACCGCGGGGCCACGCCGACCTCGGGCAGCACGATCTACCCGGGGGCGGCGCAGCGTTATCACACCTTTAAGGTCGAGCAGGGCATAGAGGCACTCCGCGCGCTCATCTCGGAGGTTCGAGGAAGCGGCGAGGGCATCGTCCTTCTCGGAAACGTCGGCGTCACGAGCCACTTCGGCGACCTGCTCAGGCGGGCACAAATCCCTTCGCGCATCGAGCGGGTCTAGGGCTTGAGCGAGTCGGTCACTTCATCCGTCAACTTGTCTGCACGCCGCCCGGGAGGCATCGTTCATGCGCGGAACATTTCGTCTCTTCCTGTCCATCCTCTTTGTCATCGCCGCGTTATGAGAGTCTGCGTGGTGCTCATGGCGTTGACGCTGGCCTACGCTTACGAAGCGTGTGGCGGCGCGAAGCTCTACGACGACGCCCCGGCGCTATCGAGTCTGAGCGCGACCGAATCCGCAAAGCCGACCCCTTCCGCGACCACGCGCATAGACTTCGACACACAGGTTCGCCCCCTCCTTGAGTCGAAGTGCACGCCCTGCCACTTCGCAGGCGGGACGATGTATGAGCGCCTGCCGTTCGACCGCCCGGCGACGATTGAAAAGCTCGGCACGAAGCTCTTCACACGCATCAAAGACGAGAAGGAACGGCAACTGATCCGCGACTTCCTCACGCAGCAGGCGGAACAGGCTCACGACCGGCCTTAGAAGTTCCAAACACTTTTCCGACGATTGGTTCAGCGCTCGAAGCGTCGCCGCTCTGAGTTGGAGCGACGTGCAGACGGGTTACGGCCGCGCCGCCGCGAGGGCTTTACGGCTTCGTTCAGAGAGCCGTCCGCTGGGGCCTGGCCCCTCTTCTCTTTTTTTCACGCACTCGCCCGATCACAGGCAGCAAATCTTTCCGCACCTCTTCCCAGGCGAGGGAGCGCGGCGACGCCTCCGCGATGCTTTTGTACTTCGGGGCCAACCGCTGCAACTTGCCGAGGAGAGAGTCTTCGTCGCTGGCGCAGGGTTCGAGTTTGACCGTGACGATCTCGACTTAGCCCGCATCCCTCCGCTCTTTAGCTCGCCGCAGCTCCGTGTCTCTGATGTAAGGCCGCACGAGCGAGGTCATGCTGGCGACGAATGAGCTTGAGCCAATACTCAGCGTCGCGCGGCTCAAGCACCAGCAGGTAGAGGCTGCGCTCGGTTAGAAAGAACTGATGGGTCGAGTGAAGAATCTCCTGCCCGCCGAAGTCCCACGCGCGCGTCCTAACCTGACCCTTCGGACATCCGAGCATCAACTCTCTGATAGAGATGGAGTGAGTCTCCGACTCATTCTTATCTGGCTTTTCGCCCGCGAGTTGCTTCACTAACGCTGTCTTGCCGGCCTTCCCGCGTCCGACGAGGAGCAGCTTTAACTCCAGTAGCGGCTGTCCCCCTTTTGCCCGCGACTCGAAATAGTAGCGGAGGATTTCCTGTGACGGTCTGCTTAATATACTTTTGGGAAGGCCCAAGCTAGGGTTATCTTCGAGACGTAATACTATAAGAGACAAATGCATTAAGCTTTCGGGAAGAGCCTTTAACTGGTTTCCCGACAGCCAGAGACCTCTAAGCTCACTCAATTCTCCCAACTGCTCCGGCAAATGAAGGAGCAGATTGGCCCTCAAGTCTAACCCCATAATCCCCTTGAGCTCTCCGATCCATTCAGGCAACTTCCGAATTTTGTTCTTCGATAAATCGATCACCTCAGCGCCGCGGAAACTACGAACACTTTCAGGAATCGCATTTAACCCTAGCGCGCTCAAGTTCAGTACTGAGAGGTCGTCCTTACTTCTTCGGGTATCTTTCCACTCTGCGATGAGTTCTTCGGCAATCTCTTCGGGCGTGCGTGTGTCGGCTGTGGGCGGCGCTTCGGGTGGGGTTTTCTTCTTAAAAAACACCTTCGACTCCTTTTACTTAGGGCCTCACAGCGCCGTGGATGGGTAATGGCGCGAGGGGCGGCGTTGAAAGCATTAGTGAGCGGGCGTCCGCTGCGTGCGGACGCCGGAATCGGCGTCGGGGATTATAAAGCAGTTCGGGTGAGACGGCGCGTGCGTTTGTTAGAGTCGGCGGCGCAGTCAGTCCGTCGCGGGCGTCTCGGCGGGCGGGGGGGGCGGTTCTAATTCTTCGGCGAGGCGTGTCCAGACTTGGGCGAAGGTCTCCACGTCTTTGCGGGTGTGTTCGAGGACGCGGCGGCTGTCCATGTAGGCGGCCCAGTGAGGGGTGTTGACGAGTGCCTCCTGCGTCTCGTCGCCGAGGGCCGCGGCCATGAGGGCGACGAGGTCTTGCGTGACGCGGGTGTGTTCGAGGAGCGCCTGGATGATGTTATAGGCCAGCCGCGCCTGTTCGTAGGCGAGGTTGCCGGAGGCCGTGGGTTGTTGTTCGTTCTCGTCGGACATTACTCCGACTCCTCGCTCGAAGGCTGTGTGTACCAGCTCCCGCGGACGAGCGGCAGGTCGGCGACGTGCGCGGCGCAGACCTCCGCGTCGCCGGAGAAGACTTTCAGCTCGGTGCCCGGCGCGAGGAAGTCGTACTTGACGAGGGCGAGGGCGACGCGGCGGCCGACGCGCGGCGAGAAGACGTTGGAGGTGATGCGGCCCGCCTCTCGACCTTCGGCGCTGTCGCGCAGGCGTGCATCCGCGGGCGGCTCGGCGTCGCGTTCGAAGATGATTCCGGCGAGACGCTTCGCGACGTGGCCGCGCCAGTGGATGCGCGCGATGATCTCCTGCCCCGCGTAGCAGCCCTTCGTGTAGCTCACAGCCTCCGCCTCGTCCACCACTTCAAGCACGACGTTCGCGTCCGAGGCGTCAACGCCGTAGCGCGGCACGCCCGCTTCCACACGCAGCACTTCAAGCGCGTCGTGCCCCGCGGGTCGCGCGCCTGCTTTGACGAGCGCGTCGCGAAGCGGTTCCACTTCGCCCGCGTCCGCGAAGAGGTCGAAGCCGTCTTCCGACGTGTGCGTCGCGCGGATGACCGTGACCTGGCCTTCGCCGAACGCGGCTTGTGTGACACGGCCGCGCTCAGTCGCCGCGGCCTCTGCGCCGAGTGCCGCGCCGACGAACTCGGACGCGCGCGCGCCCTGGACGGAGAGCATGACCATCTCCGTAGACAGGTCGCGGACGCGGAAGTCGCCCGCGAGGGTGAAGCGTTCGAGGTGCTTGAGGACTGCGGGGTAGGTCTCCGCTTCGGTGTCGAAGAGGAACGCGCCGTCGCGCTTCAGGATGCGCGTCGAGGCGACGAGACGCCCCTGCGGGTTCGGGAAGGCCGCGTGCATCCACTCGCCCTCTTCGAGCCGCGCCACGTCGTTCGTCAGCATGCCGTTCAAAAACATCACGGCCTCGCCGCCCGACACCTCGACCCGCCCGCGCGCCGACAGGTCGAAGAGGCCCGCGCCGCCTTCCCGCACAGCCTCGTACTCCGCCAACTGACTTTCTACCGCTTGAGCCATCTCTTTGAACAGTAGGCAGTAGGCAGATGGCAGTAGGCAGCCGCTCCGCGTCACGGACGTTGAAAGGTCACTCCGAAGCTTTCGACGGCGGCGTCTTCAACTGCCTACTGCCATCTGCCATCTGCCTACTCTTACTTCAGCTTCTCAAGCTCGGCGCGCAGCGCGTCGTAGTCCTTCTTGTCGCCGGCCTTGAAGGCGAGGTTGATGTAGCGGACGACGCCTTCCTTGTCGATGAGGTAGACGGTGCGCTTGTTGAAGCCGACCTGCTCCATGTAGCTGTCGTAAGCCTTCGCGACGTGGTGGTCGTGGTCGGAGAGCAAAGGGAACTGTAGCTTGTGGAACTTCGCCCACTCCTGGTGCGAGAAGACGTAGTCGCCGCTGATGCCGAGCACCAACGCGTTGAGCTTCGCGAGTTCGGCGAACGTGTCGCGCAGCGTACAGACCTCGGTCGTGCAGCCGCCCGACCAGTCGGCCGGGTAGAAGGCGAGGATCACGTTCTTGCCCTTGAGCGACGAGAGAGACATCTGCTCGTCCGGCTTCATAAATAACTTCTCCTGCGTCGCGTAGGGCAGCTTGAAGTCGGGCGCAGCCTCGCCCACCTTCGGCGCCGCCGCCGCGGCTGCCCCTGCTGATGCCGCGACCTTCGACCCGTCCGCGGGCGATGCGGTCTTGTCGCCCGACGCCGCGGCCGCGGCCTTCTTCTCCGACGCGCGCGTCCCTTCGGCGGTCTGCGCCTGCGCCGCGCACACGAACGCGAAGACCAGCGCCGACGCGAAGACGGACGCGAGCGCCGTCCCGAGCACTTTCATCTTCCTGAGTCCGACATAGCTATGAGTTCTCTTCGGCATGATTTTTAAACCTCCGCGCCTCTTCAAACGGCGGCTGCGCGCGGCGCGTCAACTGCGAGGCCGAGCGCGCGCGCGACCGACTGGTAATCTTCGAGCTGCTGTGGCTCGCGACGGTGCGAGGCGAGCACCTGCGGGCTCGGGTGGTAGAGCGGCACGAGCAGGCGCCCGCGCCACGTTTGAACCTGTCCGACGTTCTCCTTGAGCGTGAACGGATGATACTCGACGCCGCGGAGCGCTTCAAGCGCCACCGCCCCGAGCGTGACGACGACGCGCGGGCCGATGGTCTCGAACTGCCGGCGCAGGAAGTCGGAGCAGTTCGAGACCTCTCCGCGCGTCGGCCTGCGGTTCGCGCCCGTCGCGCTCCGCGGGTTGCAGAGCGCCGAGTTGGTGATGAAGATCTCCTCGCGCGCGAGCCCGATGGAGGCGAGGTAGCGCGAGAAGTTCCGCCCCGACTGGTCGCCCGAAAAAGGCACGCGCGTGCGGTCGCCGCCCTGCCTTCCCGGCGCCTCCCCGACGAACATTACCGACGCTCCGACCCGGCCGTTCTTCTCACTGAGCACGGCGCTCCGCCCGCACATCGCCTCACACCTGCGGCAGGCGGCCGCCTCCGCCACGAGCGCTTCGAACTCTTCCTGCTTGCTGTTGAAGACCACCGGCAGACTCCTTCACTCAAGAAGGATTGTACAACGGCGGCTTGATTCAGACGGAGGCGCGGATGTCGGGGACGGTGAGGAGGCGGAAGTCGGGGGCGGGGTCTTCGACGGCGCGCAGCAGCGCGGCCGTCATCTGCGCGTGCGTGACGAAGCCGAGACGTTGGGCTGACTCGCGCGTCGAGGGCAGGCGCTCGCAGACGTAGTAGAAGGGCTTGAGCAGGTAGGGCCAGCGGTGGCCGGGGCCGAGCACGTACCAGGGGCGCAGCACCGTCGCGGGCACGCCCGAACTTTTCAGCGCGACCTCGACCTCCGCGCGCACCCCCTGGTAAGCCTTCATCAACGGCGCGGGCTGGGCGACACTCACGTAGACGAAGTGCCGGACGCCGGCCGCGCGCGCCGCCCCGACGGAGGCGCGGCCCGAGACGAGGTCTATCTCGCGGAACAGTCGCGCCATACCGGGCGAAGGGCGCCGCACGCCCACCAGTTGCACGAACCGGTCCGACCGCGGCACGGCGGCGGCGAAGCTCGACTCGTCGAGCGGGTCGCCCGCTACGGCCTCGCAACCGCGGGGCAGCTTCGACTCCGACCCGCGCCGCACGAGCGCGCGCACCTCGTGCCCGCGCCCGAGCAGCAGAGGGATGAGCGCGCGCCCGAGGTAACCCGTCCCGCCCGTGATGAAGACCCTGCGCTTCGTCATGCACTTTAATACGCCATGTGCCCGCGTCACGGATTTATATGTTTTCACCACAGAGACACAGAGACACGGCTTGAAGACAGCAAGTCAACAAGCCGTGTCTCTGTGTCTCTGTGGTGAAATGTCTTGACTAGAGAACGCGGTCGTCGAGTCTGAAGGCGCGCGGCGTGGCGCGGATGCGCGGCACGTTCAGGAGTCGCGGCGTGACGAACATGGGCGGCGCGCTCAACACGTCGGGGTGCATTTGTATGCGCGGGAGCGCGAAGGCGGCGACGGGCGTCTCCAGGACGCGGAAGGCGCCGGGCGCGAAGAGCCCTTGCGGCGCCGCACGGCGCTCGGGCGTGACGCGGACGGTGCGCGACTTGCGGTCGCGGACGACCGTGAGCGTGACCTCGCCTTCCTGCTTCGCCGAGAGGGCGCGCGTGAGATCGTCCGAGTCTTCGACCTTCTGGCCGTCGGCCTCGGTCACGATGTCGCCGGCCTTGATGCCGGCCTTCTCGGCCGGACTCCCCTCCTCGACCGCGCTGACGAGCACGCCGTGCGTGACGCCGAAGTAGTCGGCGAGCTGCTTGCCCAGAGCGTTCGTCGTCACGCCGATGCGACGCGTCGAACCGCCGAAGAGGCTGGGGTGCTTGCGTGCCATCTCCTCCCACTTCTGCTGCGCCTGCTCCTCGGCGCGCTTCCACTGCTCCGAGTTGCGCATCGCGTCGCCGACGATGTCCGGCGGGAGGTTGAAGAGGCCCTCGCCGCCCGCGCTCACGAAAGGCTCGCGGCGCGTGAGCGTGGCCGACATCTCCTGCTCCGCCCCGCCGCGCAGGACGTTGATGCGCGCGCTGTGTTCGGGCGACGACTCCTGTATGAGTCGCGTCAACTTGCGCACGCTCGTCACCTGCTCGCCGTCGAAGCGGACGATGACATCGTTCGCGCGTAGGCCCGCCTTCTCGGCCGGGCTGCCCTTGACGACCTCACGGACGCCGACGCCGCGCGGCTCGCCCGAGAGCCCGTAGCGCTGCATGTTCTTGCGCGTGACCTCCTCGGTGCGCACGCCGAGGAAGTTACCCGAGACGAAGAGGGT
>CAXTSK010000137.1:0-10410 GCA_964246655.1 uncultured Pyrinomonadaceae bacterium | reverse complement strand
ACCTGTGCAGGGTCGCCGAGCGGGACGGGCGCGACGGTCGGGTCTCGCCAGTCGGTGCCGCAGAGGAGCGGGAGCGCCAGCGCGAGGTCTTCGACGCGGCGCGCGAGCGGGCCGATCTGCCAGATGGAGTCGAGCAGTCCGCCCATCGGCGGGAAGTGCCCCGTGCGCGGCGTGCGCCCCGACGTGGGCTTGATGCCCGCGATGCCGCAGAAGTGCGCGGGCACGCGGATGCTCCCGCCCGCGTCGCTGCCGATGCCGAGCGGCGACATCCCCGACGCGATGGCCGCGCCCTCGCCGCCGCTGCTGCCGCCGGGCGTGCGGGTCAAATCATAAGGGTTGTGCGTGCGGCCGTAGACGAGGTTGTCGCTCTCGAAGGCGAGCGAGATTTCGGGCACGTTGGTCTTGCCGAGGACGACGGCGCCGGCAGCCTTCAGACGCGCGACGCCGGCCGCATCAGTCTCAGGCACGTAAGAGGCGCGGCCGCTTGTGCCGCCCGCCGAGACTACGCCCGCGGTCTCGAACGCGTCCTTGATGGTGACGGGGACGCCGTGCAGAGGCCCCCACTCCTCGCCGCGCGCACGCGCCTCGTCCGCCCCCCCCCCCCCCCGCCCCGCCGCCGCCGGCCGGCCCAACACGACCCCCCTTGACAACGGGCGGCGTCGGCCGTCAGATGCATGACCGCGTTGAGCTTCGGGTTCACTTCCCCGATGCGCGCCAGGTGCGCCTCGACGACCTCGCTCGAAGAGACCTCGCCGCCGCGTATCGCGCGCGCCAACTCCGACGCCGAAGCGTAGATGATCTCGTCCATAGCTCACTCCGTTCGCCGTGAACCGTGAACCGTAAATCGTGACAAGTAAGAACTGCTTTCCCTCTTATCACGGTTTACGGTTCACGGCTCTTCCGTCTCCCACGCGTCCACGAACTGGCGGAGGGCGACGATCTTGCCGAGGTGGTGCGAGGTGTGGACGGCGAGGCTGACGAGCACGTCCGCCATCGTGTGGCCGGGGTCGGTCTCGTGCCCCAGGCGCTCGGGCGACTCAGTCCACCACAGCGCCTTCTCTATCCCCGCGAGGAACTCGGCGACGAGCGCGTCCCACTCGGCCTGGCTCGCGGGCGGCGCGTCGGGGTAGACGCGACCCTTCTGCCACTCCTCATACAGCGCCTCGTCGCGGTTGACGACGATCGACTGCCAGCGGTTCGTGTGCCAAAGCTCCTCGTAGATGGTGTGCGACTGCGCCGACGGCCTGCGCGTCACCTGTTCGAGCGTGAGCCCCGACACGATGCGTTCGCGCCGCGCGAACTCGCCGTCCTTCAAGAGATGCTCCCACTTGCTCAACTTAACGTCCTCTCTTCCGGTCAACGCGGCAACGTCTCCGCCAAAAGGCGGAAGACGTTCCCGCCCATGATCGCGCCGACCTCTTCCTCCCCGAAGCCTTCTTCGAGCAAGGCGTCGGTGATAAGCATGACGCCCGTCGTGTCGAAAGGCTCCGTGACCGAGCCGTCGAAGTCCGAGCCGAGCGCGACGTGTTCGACCCCGACGACGTTCGCCGCGTGCCGTATCGCGCGCGCGACGGCGCGGGCATCTTGCCCGCACGTGGCCGCTTCCCAGTAGCCGATGCCGATGACGCCGCCCTTCGACGCGATCTTACGCAACTGCTCGTCGCTCAAGTTCCGGTTATTGTCGCACGTCCCCTTCACGCCCGTGTGCGAGACGATCAGAGGTCTCGTCGCGACGGCGACCACGTCGTCAATCGTCGCGGCCGACGCGTGTGCGAGATCGACGAGCATCCCGCGCGCCTCGGCCCGGCGCACCAGCTCGCGCCCCTTCTCCGTCAGCCCCGTCTTGTTCACGCCGTGCGCCGAGCCGCCCCACTCGTTGTCGTAGAAGTGCGTCGGCGCCAGCATGCGGAAGCCCGCGTCGAAGAGCACGTCCACGTTGTTGACATCCCCTTCGAGCGGGTACGCGCCTTCCAAACCGAGCAGCCCCGCGACCAGCCGCGGGTCGCCCCTGCGCCGCTCGACGAAGCGCGCGAGGTCGTCGGCCGAACGGATGACGAAGAAGCGGCCGCCCGAGCGCCGCGCCGCCTCTTCGAGCTTGCGCGCCTGGTAGAGAGCGCGCTCGCGCAGGCTCCGCACCGAGCGCAGCGGCCAGCGCTCGGCGACCGCGATGGCCGTAATGCCGTCGAGCCCCTCGGGGTTGCTGTCGTAGTTGCTGAAGTAGGGCGTGTGGCTGACGACGGTGAAGAACTGTAGCGCGACGCCGCCCTCCGCGAGCCGCGGCACGTCCACGTGGCCGCGCTCGGAGCGCGCGAGCACGTCCCTGTCCCACAGGAGCGTGTCGGCGTGCATGTCCGCCACGAGCAACCGCGTGTGCAGCGCCCGCGCACGCTCCGACGCGCGGTACGGCCCACGCACGCGCGTCCCGTTAAGCAACCGCTCCGCCACCACCGGCACCACCGTAAAGAACGCCAGCACGCCCAACACGGCGAGCAGGAGAAGGAGGAGGACGGCGGCAAACTTTCTCTTCATGAACAGTAGGCAGTAGGCAGATGGCAGATGGCAACCGCTCCGCGTTATCGACGTTGAAGGGTTAATTGAGTCGCGCCGACTTCCCGAGGTTGAAAGATAAAAGCAGAGTTCGGACAGCGGCGCTTTCAACTGCCTACTGCCATCTGCCTACTGCCTACTCTCCCACCGTCACCCGGCAGCCGGAGGCGTGTGCGGCGCGCGCGGCGTCGAGGACGAGCTGGGTGCGGTGGCCGTCGTCGAAGGTGGCCGCGCCTTCGACGTTCGTGCGGCCCTCGCGCAGCGCGTCGATTATCTCGCGCGCGAAGACGGTGAAGCCGCGCGACCACTCGCTGTCGCGCATCCGGTCGGCCAGGGGCGCCTCCTCCGTCTCGACTCTCTGCCAGGCGCTCTCGCCGACGCGGGCGCGCCAGAGCCTCTGGGCGCCGTCGATGCGCACGGAGCCCTCCGCGCCGAAGACTTCAATCGTGTGCTCGGGCGCGCCCGGCTCCGCTAGCGAGAGGGAGACGACGCCGGTCGCACGCTCGGCCGCGCCGCCGTCCTCGAAGTTGACGAGCAAGGAAGCCTCGTCGTCGGCCGTCACGCGCTTCATCTCGCCCGACGCGGGGTCGCGCCGCTCCGCGACGTGCGCCGCGAGCGACGCCGACACGTGCGACACACGCGTCCCCAGAAGCCAGTGCAAGGCATCCACCGCGTGCGACCCGATGGCGCCCAAAGCGCCGCCGCCCGCGCGCTCGTCTGACCACCAGCTCCAGGGCGTGTCGGCCAAAGCGCGCGAGCCGCCCCGGAACAGAAACTTTGCATGGCGCACGCGCCCGAGTTCCCCGCCCTGAATCAACTCCCTCATCCGCCGACGCGCGGGTAGGAATCTCAACTCGTGGTCGATGAGCGCCGGAGCCCCCGCCGCCCGCGCGGCCTCGCACATCCGCCCCGTCTCCTCCGCGTTCATCGCCATCGGCTTCTCGCACAGCACGGCCTTGCCCGCTTCCAAAGCGCCCACGGCCATCTCCGCGTGCGTCACCGGCGGCGTCACGATGCTCACCAAATCCACATCACTGTGAGCCACCACCTCACGCCAATCCTCCGCCACGAACGGAATATTAAAGTCTCGCGCGACCCTCTCCGCGTTCTCCCGACGCCCGCTCGCCACCGCCACCACCCGCGCGCCTTCACACGCCGCCCACGCGGGTAACTGCGTCGTCCGCGCGAACCCCGTCCCGACGATGCCGACACCGACCACCCCTCTGCTACTCACAACGTCCCTCCACACCTGCTCACGCCACACGAACGGCCCGCCACGCGCCGCCCCCGCCCGCTCTGTAACTCTTCAAACCCTTCCCGGCTTTTTATCACGCGCGCCCTCGTTTATGAAGCGAGACGGCGCCCATCACCCCGACCCTAGCGCCTCCAACAGCAGTTGCAGCTCCACGGCATCGCGGTAATTCAACTCCGGGTCGGCGGCGAGCGCGCCATCGCGTTCGCCGCGAAGGATGGCCTGCACTTTGGCGAACAGCACTTTGGCCGACGGCGCGACATCCTCTCCCGAAAGTTCGGTAAGCCGCTGTTCCAGCTCGGCCGTCTCACCCCGCTCTATCGCCTGAGCCACCGCCGCGCAGAGTTGCGCGCCGAGTTCCATGCTCTGCCCGCTGGCACGCCGGTAGGCCAGATAGCTCTCGACGGCCCGCGCCCGCGCCCGCGCCGCGGCCTCCGCATTACCGCTGGCCTGCTCCAGGTCGTGGAGGATGTCCCACGTCTTCCAAAGTTCAGCGGCATGCCCGTAAGGCTCCTTGCACTCGATGGCGCGGAGCAGTTCGCGGCGCGCCTCGTCGTACTGCTGCATCTGAAAGAGGGCAAAGGCCAGATTATTGCGGACTGTTCCCTCATGGTTCTCATCATTCAGCCTGACGTAAATGTCCGCGGCCTGCCGGAAGCACTTCGCCGCCTCCTCCAATCGCCCCCACACACTATAAAGAGTCCCCAGCTCGCCCAAACTGGCGGCTTCACCCGCGAGGTCTTTCTGCTGAACGCTTATAGCCAACGACTGCCGGTAGGCGCGCTCCGACTGTTCAAATTGCCTCGTCTCCCTGTAGACTATCCCGATCTGATGCCATATGACGGAGACGCTTGTTGGCTCGTTCAAGCTTTCAAAGATTCGTCGCGTCTCGTCGTATATTTCCAATGCTTCGGCGTAACGTTGCTGTTGCCTGCGGGTCGTGCCGAGCTGGCCTTTGCTCACGGCCACCCCCCTTTTGTCGTCGAGAGCCTCACTGCGCCTGATGGACTCCTCGTAAGCTGCCGCCGCTTCGTTCAAGCGCCCCAAGTCTGCAAGGCAGTCGCCGCTCTCCGTCATCACCGTCGAAGCCATCCCAGCGGCGCTGGTGTTACCCGCATCCGCCAGCACTTGGAAACGCCGCCCGGCTTCGCCCAACTGTGCGAGCGCGGCTTCAGCCGCCCCGCCCATCTGCAACACCCGCCCGAGCTGCCACTGCACACATGCGATGTCATAACCAGCGTTCGCATAGGCCCCTTCCCCCGCGGACAGGCAACGCTTGAGAAGCGCCTCGGCGGCGGCATAGGCCGCCCGCACCTCTCCGCGTTCCAGCAGCCGGTCGATGTTTGCGCTCTCCGTCAAACGCCACGCATGGCTCCACTCCCCCAACTTTTCCGCCGCCTTCTCTCGCACTTTCGTCGCCTGCGCGAGCGCCTGTCGAAGTCCTAAAAACGAGAACAGAGTTCCACACGTTCGCGCCAGACCAACTACCGCCTCCGGGGCGGCCTTATCCTGTGCCAATGTAAGCATCGACAGAAGGTTCGGCAGTTCCAGCAACGTCAGGCGCGAGGATAACTCGACATCCTTGAACCACTGCGCGTAGAGAAAGTTTGTCAACACAACCATCCCTCCGACCCAGACTGCCCTCAGTTCTTCCTGCTCCGCCTCGCTCAGTTCCCTGAGCAGGTACGCAGGCAGGGCCGGGTCAAGCCGCAGGTGTCCGTTGCCCATGTTCGCGGCCAGCCCCACTTCGATTAGTTGATGGGCGAGGCTCATCACCGCCTCCGGCTCCGCGCCGAGCATTTGCCCTAACACGTAAAGGTGCGCGCCGCCGTGGAAGGCGGCGAGGGGTTTAAGCTGCTCGCGTGTCGCGGGCGGGAGGCGGCGCAAAGAGAGTTCGAGGCTCGCGTAGAGCGAGTTCTCGCGGTCGCCGGGGTGCTTGCGATCGAGGTCGGCCATGAGGCGGCGGAGGTTGTCGGTCGTGGCGCGGACGCCGCCGCGCGCAAGCTCGCGGGCGAGGAGGACGAGGGCGCGCGCGTGGCGGTCTACGGCTTCGACGAGGTCTGTGATCTCTTTGGGGTCGCCGCCGGGGTCGTCCGCTTTGGGCGTGAGCCCTTCCTGCTTCAACACCTCGCCGACGAGCGCGACGGCGTCTTCGCGTGCGAGCGCGCCGAGGGCAATCTCGTTGCCGCGCCGGTCGAAGGGTGCGGGCAGGGGCTCGCGCGTGGTGAAGACGATGCGCGTGGCGGGGTCTGCGTCGAGCAGCTTGCGGCAGAGGTCGAAGAGTTCCGGGAGGGGCGCGGCCCCGGGCGGCGGCTGCCCCGCCTGGTCGGGCAGGACGCTCTCCAAATTGTCGAGGACGATGACGGTCGGGCGGTCGCGCAGAGCGCGCGCGACGGGTTGCAGCGCGGTCTTTAAATCCTCGTCCTGGCCGACGTGCCACTTGTCGCCTTCGGGCAGGAGTTGGCGGCCGATGCTGATGAGCATCTGGCGCGCGTCGGTGTACTGCTCGAAGCTGACGAAGGCGGCGCGGCGGAAACGCGAGGTGCGGACGAGCCAGCGCGCAAGCTCGACGGCGAGCGTGGTCTTGCCCTCGCCGCCGCGCCCGCGGATGACCGCGTAAGGCTCGCGCGCGAGCAGGCGCTCCAACTTCAACAGCTCGCGGCTGCGCCCCTGAAACTCGTGCGGCAGTTCGGGCAAGTGCCCGAGGCTCAGACGGCGTTGCGTGGTCTGAAGCTGTCGCGCGTCTTCGGACGGGAGCCTTGTGACGAGCTGCGCGTCCTGCTCCTCCTGATAGAGCACGGGGACGAACCAGTCTTGCAGGCGAAAGTCGCCCGCGCCCATGAGCTTGCCGCGGTAGGTGTCGCCGTAGAGCGCCTGCTGCCCCGCGAGCATCGCCGTGCCGACGCGGCGGCCCGCGGCCAACTCGCCGTAGAAAGCCTTGACGAAGCGGCGTGCCGTCTCCACGAGAACGCTGTGGCTCATCGCGACTATCGAGGCCACGCCCTCGT
Organism: uncultured Pyrinomonadaceae bacterium; assembly: GCA_964246655.1. Classification (GTDB taxonomy): domain Bacteria; phylum Acidobacteriota; class Blastocatellia; order Pyrinomonadales; family Pyrinomonadaceae; genus QHXN01. Next base: position 3,603 of record CAXTSK010000137.1, on the reverse strand, counting down.
CGAGCAGCGTGGCGGCGACCGAGGCCGTCGGCACGTCCTCGGTCGTGGCGGTCTGGCAGGCTTCGAGAAAGACGAGCGGGATGCGGTAATCTCGTACGAGGTCGGCCAGAGACTTGCCTCCGCCCGCGTCTCCTTCCTTCGGCGGCGAGGCGTAGATCAGCTCGCTGGCCCGCCGTTCCAACTTCTGCGCGTCCTTCGGGTCTTCGAAGCAGAGCGCGCCGAGACCGTGCTCGCGGTCGTAGACGCCGTGCCCGTCAAAATGGATGACGTGGTAAGGCTTCCCCTCCGCGTGCGCCTTTCGCAAAGCCTCCTGTAGGTCTGGGAAGGTCGGCGGCATGAGAACGGTGAGCGCCACCAACCCGCCGAGCCCTTCGAGAGCTTCGATCAGCGGGCGCGCGCTCATGCGGTGGTCGATGTAGGCGGCGCGCTCGTCTTCGGAGCGCGGACTGACGAGCAGGATGCGAATCGGCAGGCTGGTCGGGCTGGTCGCCGCCGGACGCTCTTTTGGCAGGCAGCGGCGCACGCGCACCGGGCTGCTTCCGTGAAAGAGATATGTGCGACCGTCGTGCAGCAGTTCCCAGGGGAGCGAAAGAAGTGCGCTCGCGGCCTCGTTGGCGGCGGCCTGTTCCGCCTCGCTATGGCCTTCGGGCAGCCTGTCGTCAACGTAGACGGAGAACCTTCGCTCGACATCCTCGGGAATCTGTTTCCAGTCCGACAGGAGCTCTCGGGCCGACTGCGCGACGGTCGCGGCGCGGTATAAGTCGCCGCCCCACTTCGGCAGTTGCGCCTCGATGTGCCGGGCCTGTTCGGTGAAGATGCCCGTCGGCCAGAGGTAGTAGCTCTCCAGGTACCAGCGCAGCCTGTCGGCTTCGATGGGGCCGAGCGGCGCGACGAACTTGAACTCCCTGCTCTCGACCTCGGGGCGGGTGGCGTCTGCCGGGTCGTAAAGCAGTTGCGCCGTCGCCGCGGCACGGCGCACGCCCTCCGAGACCTGCTCGAAGGCGGCGTTCTTCAGCTTCAATTTCAACTCCGCCACGCGGCGGGCCGCGGGCTCCTGAACACTCGTCTGGTCGTCGGGCCGTCGCTCGCCGAGCGCGGCGAGGAGCGCGGGCAGCGCCTCGTTCAGGCCGCCGGCTTTGACCTCGACGCGCACGCCGACCGGCTCTTCGCCGAAGAAGAGCGGCAGCGCCGAGGGCTCGACGCCTGGGAGCAGCAGCGGGATCACCCTGTAGCCCTCGCCCCCGCGCCGTGCCTCCACCGCCAGCGCCTTCCGAATCTCCCTGCGCACCCAGGGCGAGTTGAAGACCGCGGGGCTGAGGACGGCGACGAAGTGGCTCGCCGTCTCAATCGCCTCTTCAATCTTCGGCGCGAGCTTCGCCCCGCCGACCAGTTCGCGCGAGTCGGCCCAGACGCTCAGGCCGAGCCCTTCGAGCGCCTCGCGCAGCTCCTTCACGAAACCGTCGTCTTTGCTGCTGTGAGAGATGAAGACGTGTCCGCTCATGCCGCTCCTCCGAGTGAGATGGCGACGCATTCAAACACACGCGGGCCGAAAAGTACACGGCCGTGTGTGCGATACATTGAACCGTCTTTAGTAGAGGAAGGAATGGGGAAAGATGCGGCGAGCCGAAGCTGATGCCGCTACGCTCGACCGAATTGCTGAAGGTGTGAATGCCCTCGCCCCGACTTGAACGGGGAACCAACGGATTATGCCTGCCACTACGGCTTTCGCCGCCCACCGCTTCAAGAGCGGAGTTTGTGGTCTGGACTTTCCCTTCGCTTTACGCGTCTGCCGTCAAGTCTCTACACCTTCCCCGCCGGGGGGCTTGGCTCGGGATTACCGTCCCGCTTTCGCGGCTTAGGCTTCCCCGAATTTGGCAGATTCTACGGGCGCACCTGAGACGAGATCATCCTTGCCAGGTCTCGAATGTGATACGCTCGCAACCCTACTTTGTAAGTCTTATGGAAAAGGTCTGCGTCATCCGCAAGACGCCTCTTACCGGCAGGCAGACGGTTTTCTGCTCACGCCGGTGCAAGAACGCCTCGACAAACAACAAGCATCAGAATTACGTCTCCCAGCAACAACGCGGCCGCCAGAGAAAGCAACTCCTGATTCAGCGAAAGGGAGGCCGTTGCGAGCGATGCGGTTACCGCCGCAATGAAGCGGCATTGGCCTTTCATCACCTCGAACCGGCGAATAAGTTCTTCCCCCTCGACATCAGGCATTGCTCGAACACTTCATGGGATGCGCTTCTGGCCGAAGCGCGTAAGTGTCAGCTCCTCTGCCTGAACTGCCACACCGAGATTCATAACTCCGAATTCTCCACTTAGACTTTTCAAAGAACCGAGTCCGCTGCTCTAACCAATTGAGCTACGAGGGCACAAAATTTAACAGCGAGTGAAGGGGATTATAAAGACGACGCCTAGTCGTCGCAAGCGGCCTTACTTCATCGTCTGTTTGAGGGCTTCGATCTGGGCGAGGTGGCGGTCTTCGTGGGCGCCGATGAAGAGGAGCCACTGGTAGAGGTCGAGCGGCCCCCAGGCGGGGTGCGGGAAGCGGAGGGCGCGGCCGTCGGCGCGCTCGACGCGTGGGCGGAGGGCGTGGAGCGCGGCGCGCGAATCCTTCAGGCGCGCGAGCGAGTCGGAGAGCGAGAGCCCGGTCGGGCGGATGCGCTCGGGCGCTTCGTACTTGACGACGCGCGCCCGCTCGACGAACTCCTCGATGGAGATGGGGTCGTTGAAGTCGGCCGACGCCGGCCCGGCGCCCGAGTCCTCGGCCTTGCCGAGCAGCCGGCCGAGCAGGTTGACGACGTTCCCTTCGACAATCGAGAGGTGCTCGACCAGCTCTGCGGCGGACCAGCGGTCGGGCGCGGGGGTGAAAGCTTGCTGCTCTTCGCTCAGCCCCTCGACGGCCGCGAAGAGGCGCGCGCGCGTGCGGTCGATGTGTTGGTAGATTTCGGGGACGCTACGGAAGTCCATAAAGGGGGATCGCTCCTCGTGTCTGTCGGAAGCTTGAGCCGGCCGAGCACGGCCGCCTGCGGCGAGACGTGCAGGACGTGCCAGCGCGGGTACTTGAAGACCGGCTCGTCGTGGTAGATGTGGACGAAGGCCGTCTGCGCGTAGATCGTCTCGGGCTCGAACCATTCGAGCCGGACGAAGGGGTTCATCGAGATGAGCACGGCCTCGTTCGGCTGTTGCTGCGCGGCGGGCAGCCGACCGGCGTCGTAGACCGCCACGTCGTACTCGAAGGCGGTCGCGTGCTTCGACCCGTCGGGCGACCAGACGGGCTCGACCGGCGTCGCGCGGTCGTCGAGCAGACGCTCCTGCCCTTCGAGCGTGACGACGCGCGGCCGGCCCGCGTGCGGGAAGCCTTCGCGCCGCTGCGCCTCCCACTCGTCCTCCTTGCAGGCGAGCGCGGCGACCTGTTGCCCGTCGGGCGACCAGGCGAGCTTGAAGTAGATGAGCCCCTCGCGCGCGGTGATGGGCCGCAGGTTGTAGCCGGCGAGGACGCCGACGTAGACCTGCTCGGTGAGGAAGGTCTGCGTCGAGGGGATGATGGGCGCGGCCGTCGGCGCGGGCTGCGCGTCGGTCGTGCCCGCGGGCGGC
>CAXTSK010000136.1:0-10419 GCA_964246655.1 uncultured Pyrinomonadaceae bacterium | reverse complement strand
GTCTCGCGCACGTCGCCGCCGACGAACAGGCGAACCAGAAGGTACCCGAAGGGGATCGAGCCGAGCAGGTACGCGAGGAGGACTATTGCTGCGTGAAGCATCCGCAGGCTCCGGGCGTGGGCTGTTGGGGCTTTAACGCTTTGCGACTATAGCAAGCAAGGAAAGTGCCCGACAAGGCTTGAGAGCGGTAACAGGTCAGTCGTCCTTGCCGGGCTTCGAGCGCAGGCGCTTGACTTGGGAGCGGCGCGTCTTCTCTTCGAAGGTTCTTTCTTTGGCGGCGCGCGTGCGACGGGTGGGGACGCGCTTGGGCTTGCGGTAGTTGAGGCGCGCGACCTCCTCGCGAAGTTTGCGCAGGCAGTTCATCTTGTTGCGATGCTGGCTCCGCTCCTCGCGGCAGTTGACGACGACGCCGGAGGGAATGTGTCTCAGCCTGACGCCGGTCTCGACTTTGTTGACGTGCTGGCCGCCGGGGCCGCCCGAGCGGAAGGTCTCGACCTCACACTCGCGCAGCAGTTCCTCGTCGGACTCGGGAAGGTTAATCATCGGCTTCGTCGTCAACCCGGTAGCTCAAGCGGGACGCTTCACCAACCCGGCCAGCACGTCCAACAGCTCCGAAGGCACGACCGGCTTCGGCAGGTGCGCGTCGAAGCCCGCGGCCAGCGAGCGTCGCGCGCGTAGGCGGTCAGGGCGACGGCCGGCGTCTCTTTGACGCGCGCGGCGGCGTGCCAGCGCACGCGCCCGATGAGCGAGTAGCCGTCCTCGCCCGGCATCCCTATGTCGCTCAAGAGCACGTCGCAGCCCTCGCCTTCCAACGTCCGCAAAGCCTCGGCCGCCGAGCCGACCGCTTCCACGGACGCGCCCAAGCTCTCAAGCAGCGCCTTCAACATCGCGCGCGCGTCCGTCTCGTCTTCGACTACGAGCACGCGCGTCCCCGCGAGCGAGGCCGAGCCCGGCGTGCCGATGGCGGTGGCGGTCTTCAACATGGCGGGCCGCGAAGACTCTTGAACGCGCTGCCCCGGCCTGAGCGGCAGGCGCAGCGTGAAGGTCGAGCCTAAGCCCCGGCCGGCGCTCTCGGCCTTCACCTCGCCGCCGTGCAGCTCGACGAGGTGGCGGGCGATGGCGAGCCCGAGGCCGAGGCCGCCGTGCTGCCGGGTCGTGCCCATGTCTGCTTGGCGGAAGCGGTCGAAGACGTGCGGCAGGAACTCGGGCGCGATGCCCTCGCCCGTGTCGCCGACGCGGAGGGTCGTGTGCGTGCCGTCACGGCGCAGCTCGACTTCGACGCGCCCGCCCGCGGGTGTGAACTTGACCGCGTTCGACAGAAGATTCCACATCACCTGTTGCAGACGGTCGGGGTCGCCCGTCACCTCGCCGACCTCGGGCGCGAGCAGCGTGCTCAGGTAGACGCCCTTCGCCTCGGCGGCCGGGCGCACGCTCTCGACCGCGTCCTGTACGAGCGCGCGCAGCTCGACGGGCCGCATCTCAAGGCGGAGCTTGCCGGTGATGATGCGCGACACGTCGAGCACGTCTTCAACAATCTGCCGCTGCGCGCGCGCGTTGCGCTCGATGGCGGCGACGGCGCGCGTTGCCTCGTGTTCGTTGAGGTTGCCGGCCGCGAGCATCGAGGCCCAGCCGAGTATCGCCGTCAGCGGCGTCCTCAACTCATGTGAGAGCGTGGCAAGGAACTCGTCCTTGATGCGGTTGGCCTCCTGCGCCTGCCGGTAGAGGCGCGCGTTCTCGACGGCGAGCGAGGCGCGGCGCGCGAGGTCTTCGGCGAAGGCGAGGTCTTCGGCGCCGTAGCGGCGCCCCGATTCGGCTGTGACGAAAGTGATGGCGCCGAACGCGCGGCCCTGCGCCGCGAGCGGCACGACCATCGCGGAGTTGAAGCCGAGGTCGCGCATGATGCGCAGGTGCTCCTCGTCCTTCGCGGCCGCGACCAGAAGCTCGTCGGGTATCTCCGCGTACAGCTCCGACTTCCCCGTGCGCAGGACTTGGGGGATGCCGCGCGGCGCGTCTGGGTCGTAGGGATAGCGCTCGCTCAGCTCGCGTGCCCACTCGATTTTCGCCGGGTCAACGTGCGCGACGGCAAGGCGACGCACCTCGCCGTCTTCGCCGAGGATGTCCACGCCGCACCAGTCGGCAACCCAGGGTACGGCCGCGTGCGCGACCGCCTCCAAAGTCTTCTCGTAGTCGAGCGACGAGGAGAGCAGCGTCGTCGCCTCGGCGAGGAAGGTCGCGCGACGCTCCGCGACCTGCGCCTCGTCGCGCAGGTGGCGCTGCTCGTCGTAGAGTTCGGCGGTGCGGACGGCCGAGGCGGCGAGGTTGGCGAGCGCCGTGGCGACGACCACGTCTGTCTCCGCGAAGCGGCGCGGCTCACGGTAGTAGAAGACGAGCGTGCCGACCGTCTCGCCGTGTGCCCTCAGCGGCAGCGTCAGCATCGAGCGGACGCCCTCGCGCCGGTACGTCTGGCGCCGGGCTTCGAGCAGAGGCAGGGCGAACACGTCCTCGACGGCGAGCGGCGCGTCGGGCACGCGCGGCGTATCGGGTGTCACCGGGATGCGCTCGCGGCTGTACTCGTCGGAGAGCCCGCTCGAAGCCACGACGGCCCACGCCGCGTCCTTCGCGGAATAGCGCCAGATGGCGTAGGCGTCGGCCGCCACGAGGCGGTGCGAGAGGGCGAGCACGGCCGGGAGCACGACCTCCGTCTGCGGCGAGCCGAGCAGGCTCGCGGAGGCGTCAACGAGCGTGCGCAGCCGCGCCTCGACGTTGCGCCGGTGTTCGAGCGCCTCCTCGGCCTCGTCGCGGGCGGCGCGCGCCTCTCCCAGCAGACGCTCGCGCTCGGCGGCGGCGCGGACGCGCTCGGTCACGTCGCGCGCGATGCCTTCGACGGCGACGGGACGGCCGTCGCGGTAAGCGATGCGCGTCGAGACTTCGAGCGTGAGGCGCCGGCCGTCGCGCGAGATGATGTCAACTTCGTAGATCGTGATGCTGGAAGGGTCACGCAGCTTCTGCGCGGTCATGCTCCGCGCGAGTTCGAGGTGCTCGGGCGCGACGACCTGCGCGATGTTGAGGCCGCCGAGAAGTTCCTCGCGCGTGTAGCCGGTGACCTCGGAGCAGGCGCGGTTGATGGCGAGGTAGTTCCCTTCGAGGTCGTGCGAGTAGATGATGTCGTTGGCGTTCTCAAGCAGCGAGCGGTAGCGCTCGTCGCCGCGGCGCAGCTCCTCCTCGGCCTCCTTCGCGGCGGTCGCGTCGCGCTGCGTGCCCCACGCGCGGAGCAGGTGGCCGCCTTCGATGACTCCGACAAGGTTGTTGAGGAAGTGACGCAGCCGTCCCTCGCGGTCGGTCTCGACCGACTCGGCGTCGGTGAGGCGGTAGCCGGAGCGTATGAAGGCGCGCAGGTATTCGACGTTGGCCGGGTCTTCGCGGACGAGGAAGTCGCCGAGGCGTGCGCCCGTGATCTCGTCGGCGCGCTCGAAGCCGTACATGCGCGCCATCGCGTCGTTGCACTCGGCGAGGTGGCCGTGCAGGTAGCACAGCTCGATCTGTTCGTCTTCGGGGAGGTCTGTGGGGACGGGACGCTCAAGCTCGAAGCGCCAGATGCCCTCGGAGCTGTTGGCGATGAAGGCGCGGTAGCGCTCCTCGCTCTCGCGCAGGGCGCGCTCGATCTCTTCCGGCGTGTGGGGTCTGGTCAGTTCGTCCTGCATCGGGGATTAAGACTGCTCCGGCCTCACGGGAGATTACCACCTCCGGCCGAGATGGCAAGCGGCCGCGCGCGAAGGGTTAACCACAGAAACATAGAGGTACAGTTTGGAGAGTAATCGTCTCCAAGCTGTGCCTCTGTGTCTCTGTGGTTAATTCGTCTCGGGCTCACGCCCCGCCGAAGAGTCGCTCATACTCGCCCTTGACGCGGCCGTAGCACTCGCAGGCGCGCCGCTCCATCCCCGGACGGTCGATGATGCGGATGCTGCCGCGCGTGTAGTCGATGAGCCCCTCGGCGCGGAGTTTGCCCGCGACCTCGGTCACGCCGGGCCGCCGCACGCCGAGCATCGCGGCCAGGTACTCCTGCGTCAGGTTCACCTCGTCGGAGGCCACGCCGTCGCTCGACATCAGGAGCCAGCGGCACGTGCGCGCCTCGACGCGGTGCAGCGCGTTGCAGGCCGCCGACTGCGAGCCGACGACGACCACGGTGTGGACGTAGCGGTTGAAGATTTTCCGCACCTCGGCGTTGCGCTCGTACACGTCCCTGACGTGTTCCGAACGGACGCGGACGGCCTCGCCGGGTATCTGGCAGAAGGTCGGCATCGTCGTCTGCCCGGCGTTGAGGACGACGGGGATGCCCGACATGCCCTCGCGGCCGATGGTGCCCGACTCGACGGCCGCGCCGTCCTCCATCGTCGTCACCATCGAGAGCAGACAGGTCAGCGGGAAGTAGACTTCGCGAATCGGCTCGTCGGGGACGATGGCTGGCGAGCCGTGGCGGAGCGAGACCACTTCGGCGTGGCGCCGCAGGGTTTCGAGTTCGGCCGCGGGCAGCAGCGCCACCAGCCTGTTCTCGGCGAGGCGGTCTTGCGTGTCGGATGACATGGGAGACTACTCCTCCCGCCGCGTGTACGGAGGCGGGATTTCAACGAGGTTGCGGTCGGTCTAGATTATTAACACAGTCATCCCCCGGCACGAAAATGTCTCCGACCGAACGAACCTCGGCCGGGGACGCGTGCGCCGACCTCATCCTCGTCAACCTCGTCGGCAAGACGACGGAAGAGGCTTTCGCCGTGTCTCTGGTCAAAGGCGGCGTCGGGACGACGCCCGCGCCCCGACGCTGTATACTTAACGCGTTCATCTCGTTCCTCCGTCCGGTGGGTGTCATACGAGGGGCGTCGTCGCGCGCTCCCGCCCGGCGCCGCCGCGTTTTTTTAAAGTCGAAAAGTAATCATGAATAACGCTCCAGACGGCGACGGCGCAGCGCTGCACGGGTCGGGCGCGGGCGACGGGTTCATGGTCGTCGCGCTCGGCGCGTCGGCCGGCGGCATCCGCGCCTTCAGGGAGTTCTTCACCCACGCGCCCGAGCAGAGCGGGATGGCCTACGTCGTCATCCTCCACCTCTCGCCCGAGCACGAGAGCCACCTGGCCGAGGTCTTGCAGTCGAGCGCGCGGATGCCGGTGACGCAGGTGACCGAGTCCGTCAAGGTCGCGCCCGACCACGTCTACGTCATCCCGCCCAACAAGAGCCTGTCGGTCGTGGACGGCTCGCTCGTCCTCTCGGAGGTGACGCGCGTCGAGGAACGGCGCGCGCCCGTTGACATCTTCTTCCGCACGCTGGCCGAGTCGCACGGCCCGCGCGCCGCGTGCGTGGTGCTCTCGGGCACGGGCGCGGACGGGTCGATGGGGCTCAAGCGGGTGAAGGAGAACGGCGGCGTCGCCGTCGTGCAAGACCCTTCGGAGGCCGAGTACCCGGACATGCCGCGCAGCTCCATCGCCACGGGGCTGGTGGATTTGGTGCTGCCGGTGGCCGAGATGCCCGCGCGCCTCGTCGGCTACCGCGACAGGCTCAGGCGCATCGCGGCGGGCGGGTCGGACGAGGAGGAGGAGCCGCCCGCCGCACCCGACTTGAGGGACGGGCGGGAGGACGAGGAGAAGGCGCTGGCGGCGATCATCACGCAGCTCCGTCTGCGGACGGGGCACGACTTCACCAACTACAAGCGGGCCACCGTGCGCCGCCGCATCGAGCGGCGCATCACCGTCACGGAGGCGGCCGACCTCGCCGACTACGCGCAGTTCATCCGCGAGCACCCGGAGGAGGCGCGCGCGCTCCTCAAAGATCTGCTCATCAGCGTGACGAACTTCTTCCGCGACCAGAAAACCTTCAACTCGCTGGCGGGGAACGTCATCCCGCGGCTCTTCGAGAACAAGGGGGCGAGCGGGCACGTCCGCGTCTGGGTGGCGGGCTGCGCCACGGGCGAGGAGGCGTACACGGTCGCCATGCTGCTCTCGGAGTACGCCGAGGCGCTCACCTCCCCGCCCTCCATCCAGGTCTTCGCCTCGGACATCGACGAAGAGGCCATCCAGGCGGCGCGCGCCGGTTTCTACACCGTCAACGACGCGGCCGACGTGAGCCCCGAGCGTCTGCGCCGCTTCTTCATCAAGGTGCGCAACGGCTACAGCATCCGGCGCGAGCTGCGCGAGATGGTGCTCTTCGCCCAGCACAACCTGCTCAAAGACCCGCCCTTCTCGCACATCGACCTCGTCACCTGCCGCAACCTCCTCATCTACCTCAACCGCGCGGGGCAGGAGCGGGTGATGAACACCTTCCACTTCGCCTTGAACCCCGGCAGCTACCTCTTCCTCGGCGGCTCCGAGACGGCCGGCGACTACTCGGACATCTTCGTGACCGCGAACAAGGAGAGTCACATCTTTCAGGCGAGGGTGGTCGCGCCGTCCATCGCGCCACGGCTGCTGGCCGCCGCGCCGACGCGTCTCCCCGAAGCGCGAGAGCTGCCGTCGCGCGAGGAGACCGCACAGGAGCGGCGGGCGCGCGAGCGGCTCGCCTATCTCGAACTCCACCGGCGGCTGCTGGAGGTCTACGCGCCGCCGTCGGTGCTCGTGAACTCCGAGTACGAGATCGTCCACCTGTCGGACTCGGCCGGGCGCTACCTGCAACTCCCCGGCGGCGAGCCCTCCCACAACCTGCTCACGGTCGTGCGCCCGGAGCTGCGGCTCGACCTGCACGCCGCGCTCTTGCACGCCGCGCAGCACATGACGAACGTCGAGGTGCCGCCCGTGCGGATGCAGGTGGGCGGACGCGACGAGACGGTCAGGGCCATCGTCCGCCCGGTGGTCGGCGGGCAGGACACGGCGCGCGGGTTCTTCCTCATCGTCTTCGAGCGGGCGGGCGAAGGCGAGGAGGCCCGCGAAGGGGGAGACCAAATCCCCCTCTCCGCCGAGCCGGGGGCGCAAAGGCTCGGGGAGGAGTTGCAGCACGTCAGGGCGCAGCTACGCTCGACCGTCGAGCAGTCCGAGGTGCAGCACGAGGAGCTGCGCGCCTCGAACGAAGAGTTGCAGGCGATGAACGAGGAGCTGCGCTCGACGGCCGAGGAGCTGGAGGCCTCGAAGGAGGAGTTGCAGTCGGCCAACGAGGAGCTGACGACCATCAACCAGGAGTTGAAGATCAAGATCGAGGAGTTGGGCCGGTCGAACAACGACCTCCTGAATCTGATGAACGCGACCGACATCGGCACGGTCTTCCTCGACCGCGCGCTGCACGTCAAGCTCTTCACGCCGCGCGCCCGCGACCTCTTCAATTTCATCCCGGGCGACATCGGCCGCCCGCTCTCCGACATCACCGACAACCTCAGGGACTTCGAGCTGACGGCCGACGCCGGGCGCGTGCTTTCGACACTACGCACGGTCGAGCGCGAGGTGCAGGCGCGCGACGGGCACTGGCACCTGATGCGGCTGCTGCCTTACCGCACCGAGGAGGACCGCATCGATGGCGTCGTCGTCACCTTCCTCGACGTGAGCGCGCACAAGCTGGCCGAGGACGAGCTGCGCCAGGCCGAGGAGCGCCTGCGCCTCCTCATCGATAGCGTTCAGGACTACGCCATCTTCTCCGTCACCCCGGACAACCGCGTCTCCTACTGGAACGCGGGCGCCGAGCGCGTCTTCGGCTTCGACGAGCAGGAGATCATTGGGCAGCCTATCGACGTGGTCTTCACGTCGGAAGACCGCGCGGCCGGCGTCCCCGCGGCGGAGCTGGCCGAGGCGCGGGCTTCGGGGCGCGCGGCCGACGAGCGCTGGCACGTCCGCAAGGACGGCGCGCGCTTCTTCGCGAGCGGCGTCGTCCGCCCCGTCCTGCGCGCGGGCGTGCTGTACGGCTTCGTCAAGGTGGCGCGCGACCTCACCACGGAGCGCGGCGCTGCCGAGGAACTCCGCGGCGCCCACGACCGTTTGGAGGCGCGCGTCGTCGAGCGGACGGGCGAGCTGCGCGCCGCCGTCGAGATGATGCTCGACGAGGTGAAGGAGCGCCGCGTCGCCGAGGGGCACGCGCGCCACCTCGTCGGCCAGCTCGTCACCGCGCAGGAGGACGAGCGCCGCCGCATCTCGCGCGACCTCCACGACCTGCTCGGGCAACAGTTGACGGCCATTCGGCTCAAGCTGGCCGCGCTCAAGGACGCCTGCGGCGACCGCGCGGAGCTGTACGCGCAGGTCAAGGCCGTGCAGGAGTTGGCCGAGCGCGTGGACTCCGAGGTGGACTTCCTCGCGTGGGAGCTGAGACCGACGGCGCTCGACGACCTCGGCCTGACGGCGGCGCTCACGAACTTTGTCCACGAGTGGTCGAAGCACTACAGCGTGCCGGCCGAGGTGCAGGTCACGGGGTTCAGCAGCGGCAACCTCCGCCTCCCGCCGCTGACCGAGACCTGCCTCTACCGCATCACGCAGGAGGCGCTCAACAACGTCAGCAAGTACGCGCAGGCCGCGCGCGTCTCCGTCGTCCTCGAACGGCGCGGGGCGGACGCCGTGCTCGTCGTCGAGGACGACGGCGTCGGCTTCGACCCCGAGGAGAAGATGGCGGCGGCCGCGCGCCTCGGCTTCGCCCATCGCGACATCGTCTCGGGTGCCGGCGCGCGGCGCTCGCGGGCGGCTCGCTCGAAATCGAGTCCGCCCCCGGCGCCGGGACGACCGTCTACGCGCGCGTGCCCGTCGGCTTGCCGGAAGGGGGTTGACACGCTTGACTAAGATTCGCGTCCTGCTCGCCGAAGACCACCGGACGGTGCGCGAGGGCGTCAAGTTCATCCTCGGCGCGCAGCCCGACATCGAGGTCGTCGGCGAGGCGGGCGACGGCCGCGCGGCGCTCCGGCTGACGAAGGAGTTGGCGCCCGACGTGGTCTTGATGGACGTGTCGATGCCCGAGCTGAACGGGCTCAAGGCGACGGAGAGGATGCGCGAGGACTGCCCGCGCGTGCGCGTCGTCGCGCTCACGCGCCACACCGACCGGGGCTACATGCAGCAGCTCTTGCAGGCGGGCGCGTCCGGCTACGTGCTCAAGCAGAGCGACCCGGCCGTGCTCTTGCAGGCCGTGCGGGCCGTGGCGGCGGGCGGCGAATACCTCGACCCGACCATCGCGGGCAAGGCGCTCTCGGGCTACTTCGGCCGGCGGACGGGGTCGGCCGGAGAGGTAAGCCTCTCCGACCGGGAGACGGAGGTGCTGCGCCTCATCGCGCTCGGCTACAGCAACAAGGAGATCGCCGCCCGCCTCTCCCTCAGCGTCAAGACCGTCGAGGCGCACAAGGCCAACGCCATGCGTAAGCTCGACATGACCAGCCGCATCGACATCGTCCGCTACGCCATCCTCCAGGGCTGGCTCCGCGAGGATGACTGAAACACGCCGCGTCAGCGGCGATTTACGCACAGCCTTCACTTAGCTAAGAAGTAAGGGTTTTTCCCTACCCGCCTTTCCCATCTTCCTAATAGTCGCGGGCGTACAGACGTGGCAGACTTTCCGCCGCCCACGTTCGACAGATTTCAGGCCAACGACGACCGGAGCGATGTGCGGCTCGCTTCTCCTATAGTTCAAGCCGCTCAGATGTGTTCATGGCCCTCCTGATGTCAGAGGAGCAGTCTTCTCGGAATCCGCGCGGCGCGAAGGTGCTCGTGGCCGAAGACCACGAGGACACGCGCGCCCTCCTGCGTACGCTGCTTGAGAGGCGCGGGCTCTCGGTCGTCGAGGCCGGTGACGGCTTCGCGGCCGTGGACGCGGCCGAGCGCGAGCGCCCCGACCTGATTCTGATGGACGGCGGGCTGCCGCTGCTCGACGGCATCGCGGTCACGCGGCGCCGGCGCCGCCTGCCCGCGCGCTCGGCCGTCCCCATCGTCTTCCTCTCCGGCCACGCGGGGCAGCAGGCGCAGACGGCCGCGCTCGACGCGGGCTGTAACGAATATGTCGTCAAGCCCTTCGACCTCGCGATGCTCGACACGGTCTTGAACCGGCACCTCCCGCATCCCGGGAGGCGTCCCAACCAGGGGATTTCAACCGACGCGATGGCACAGCCGGAAAGAAGAGCTAACGCACATGATGGGGCGGATCCGGGCCGGGACGGCGCCGCCGTACGGAAGTTTTTCGGAATCGTCGAGCTCGACCCCGCGGGCACGGTGCTCTACGCGCGCATCGAGCCGGACGGCGGCGCGTCCTCCGGCAACGCGCCGGACTATACGGGTCGCAACTTCTACACGGAGGTCGCACACTTCGGGAACGTGGGCGAGTTCAGGAATCAGCTCGAAAGTTTCGGCCGGGGGTCGCAGTCCGCGCACAGTATGGACTTCACCTGTGACTACGAGGACGGCCCCGTCCACGTCCGCGTGCTGCTCGCGCGCATACGCGAGCGCTCCGAGTCGGACACGACCAAGTCGATCCTCGTCCACATACGG
>CAXTSK010000135.1:0-10465 GCA_964246655.1 uncultured Pyrinomonadaceae bacterium | reverse complement strand
CTTCCCGCCCACCCCCAGCTTGAAGGGCGTGAGCATCTTCTGCAAAGCACCGCCCTCGCCGCTCAGCACCACTCCGATGCGCAGGTGCACGACGCGTATCCCGGCCTGGCTCACCTGAAGCGTCGCCTTCTCCCACTCGCGGCAGACCTCGCTCAAAAAGCCTTCGCCCGAAGCGCTCTCCTCCCGCAGAATCTCCGCCCCGCGGTCGCCGTAAAAACCGATGGCCGAAGCCGAGACCAGCACTCGCGGCTCCGCGCTCAACCCCGCCAGCGCGCCCGCCAACAGGCTCGTCCCCTTCACGCGGCTCTCAAGGATGCGCCGCTTCTTCTCCTCGTCCCAGCGACCCTCGCCGATGTTCTCGCCCGCGAGGTGCACGGCCGCGTCGTGCCCTTCGAGCGCCTGCGCGTCTATCTCGCCGCGCTCCGGGTCCCAATGCACCGCGGCCGTGCCCGGCGCGCGAAACCCCTGCGAGTCGCCGCGCACCAGCCGCGTCACCTCGTGTCCGTCCGCGAGCAGCGAACGAACCAGCGTGCGGCCCACGAGGCCGGTCGAACCCGTGACGATAACTTTCATCAAGTGGTCTCCTTTTGTTCAGTAGGCAGTAGGCAGATGGCAGTAGGCAGTTTGGTTTGAGCCCCGTCAAGGGCGGCATGTTTATAGTTCAAGGTAGTTTTTACTTCCAAAGCTCCGGAGGAGCGGCATGTGAACATGTCGCCCCTGACGGGGCTCGGGGTTAATAAATCGTCAAGGCTACAAACATGCCGCCCCTCCGGGGCTCAACCCTCTGAACTGCCTACTGCCATCTGCCTACTGTCTACTTCTTTCCCCCAGCGCCTCGCGCGCGACCTCGCGGTCGTCGAAGTGCCGGCGCTCGGTGCCGACGATCTGGTAGTCCTCGTGCCCCTTGCCCGCGATGACGACGATGTCGTCCGCGCGCGCCTCCGCGACGGCGCGGCGGATGGCCTCGCGCCGGTCAACAATCTTCAGGTAAGGCCGGCCCGCAGACTTCAAACCTTCTTCTACGTCGCGCAGGATGGCTTCCGGGTCTTCGGTGCGTGGGTTGTCGGAGGTGGCGATGACGACATCACTTAAACTCGCCGCGGCCTCGCCCATCGGAGCGCGCTTCGTGCGGTCGCGGTCGCCGCCGCAGCCGAAGACGGTGATGACGCGCCCGCTCGCCACGTCGCGCGCCGTGCGCAGGACGTTGCGCAGCGCGTCGTCCGTGTGCGCGTAATCGACGACGACGGCGAAGTCGCCGTCATGTGCGACGCGCTCGAAACGTCCCGGCGCGCCCCCGCACTTCGCGAGCGCCGCGGCCGTCTCTTCGAGCCCAAGCCCGAGCGCGTGCGCGCATCCCGCGGCCGTCAGGATGTTGTAGACGTGCGGCCGCCCGACCAGCGGCGAAAGAATCTCTTGCTCGCCCTCCGGCGTGCGAAGCGTCAGACGCGTGCCCCCGAGTGAGAACTCGACGCCCCGCGCCGTCACCTCCGCTTCCCGTTCCAGAGAGTAACGAAGCACTTGACGGCCGGACGCCTTCAACTCTTCGTAAAGCCGCGCCCCGTATTCGTCGTCAACGTTGACGACGGACGCGCGCGGCGGCTCGCCCAGGGAACCGTCGAAGAGCCGGCGCTTGGCGTCGAAGTACGCCTCCATCGTGCCGTGGTAGTCGAGGTGGTCGCGCGTCAGGTTCGTGAAGGCCGCGACCTCGAAACGCAGCGCGTCGCAGCGGTGCAGGTCGAGCGCCTGCGACGAAGCCTCCATCACCGCCACGCGGCAACCCGCTTCGACGGCGCGGCGCAGCAGGCGCTCCACGTCGCTCGCCTCCGGCGTCGTGTGCAGCGCGGCCTGACGCTCGCCCGCCACGCGGTACTCGACCGTGCTGACGAGAGTTGTCGTCACCCCCGCCGCCTCCGCGACCGACGCGACGAGATAAGCCGTGGTCGTCTTCCCGTTCGTCCCCGTGATGCCGACCAGCTTCAATTCGTGCGAAGGGTGGCCGTGGACTTCCGCCGCCGCGAGCGCGAGCGCCGGCCGCGCCTCGGCGACGCGAATCCAACCGCCGCGAAAATCCGCGGGCCGCCCAGACTCCGAGACGACGCCGAACGCGCCACGCTGCTCAACGTCTCGGACGAAGCGGTTGCCGTCCGACTTCTCCCCGCGGATGGCGACGAAGAGCCAGCCCCGTCCGACCTGACGCGAGTCGTGCGTCACGTCTACGACGCGCACGCCCGCGTCGCCTTCAAGCTCTCCGCCCACGGCGCGCGCCAACTCGCCGAGCGTAACCGCTCTTTCTCTCTCCAAGAAAGTCCTCTTCCCCAGCCCTTAAATTTTATCTCTCGGAAAACTACCGCGCTGATTATAATCGCCCCCGCCGTCTCAGCAACTTACCGGGAGAATCCCGCGCATGCACGCCCTTGTAAAGTTCGTCAGCGCCCTTCTCGTCGTCAACTGTCTCGTCGCCGCGAGCCTCCTCACTTCGCCCTCCTCCGCCGCGCAGAGGAGGGCGCGACCGTTGACGAAAGAGGCCGGGTACGACCTCGTGATCCGCAACGGCCGCGTCGTGGACGGGACGGGTCGCCGCGCCTTCAAGGCGGACGTGGCCGTGCGCGGCGACCGCGTCGTGCGCGTCGGCAACGTCCCGGCCGACGCCCGCGCGAAGCGGACGGTTGACGCAGCGGGGCTCGTCGTGGCGCCCGGCTTCATAGACATGCTCGGGCAGTCCGAGCAGTACGTCCTCATCGACCCGCGCGCGATGAGCAAGGTGATGATGGGCGTGACGACCGAGGTCACGGGCGAGGGCGGCTCCATCGCGCCCGTCAACGAACGCACCCTCAAGGAGGACGAGCCCTTCAACCGCCGCTACAACCTCAACGTCGATTGGCGCACGCTCCACGAATACTTCCGGCGCCTCGACCTACAGGGCGCGGGCGTCAACCTCGCCACCTTCGTCGGCGCGACACAGGTGCGCGCATACGTCGTCGGCTTCGACAACCGCGACCCGACGCCCGACGAGTTAGAGAAAATGAAAGCGCTCGTGGCTGAAGCGATGGAGGACGGCGCGCTCGGCCTCTCGACTTCGCTCCAGTACGTGCCCGCGCGCTTCGCGAAGACCGGCGAGATCGTCGAGCTGGCGAAGGTCGCAAAGCGCTACGGCGGCATCTACACCACGCACCAGCGCAGCGAGGCCAACGCCCTCGACGCCTCGCTCGCCGAAGTCTTCGAGATCGCGCGGCGCGCGCACATCCCCGCCGAGATCTGGCACCTCAAGGCGGCCTACCGTAAGAACTGGGGACGCATGCCGCAGGTGCTCGCGAAGATACGCGCGGCGCGCGCACGCGGGTTGGACGTGACGGCGGACGTTTATCCTTACACGGCCGCGAGCACAAGCCTGTCGGCGTGTCTGCCGCCGTGGGCCATCGAAGGCGGCGGCGAGAAGATGTTTGCGCGCCTGCGCGACCCCGCGACGCGCGCACGCATCCGCGCGGACATCCTGAAGGACTCGAACGAGTGGGAGAACATCTACCTCGGGAGCGGCGGCGCGGCGGGCGTGCTCGTCGGCTCGGTCGTCAACCGCGAGCTTGAAGGGTTGCAGGGGAAGCGCGTCTCCGAGATCGCGAAGGAGCAGGGCAAGGACGAGTTGGACGCCCTCTTCGACATCATCATCGCCGACCGGGGTCAGACCGGCGCCATCTACTTCATGATGAACGAGGACGACCTGCGCGCGGCCCTGCGCGAGTCCTTCGTCAGCATTTGCACCGACAGCGGCGCGCGCGCGGCCGACGGCCCGCTCTCCGGCTCGAAGTCGCACCCGCGCGGCTGGGGCTCCTACCCGCGCATTCTCTCGCGCTACGTGCGCGACGAGCGCCTGCTCACGCTCGAACAGGCCGTGCACAAGATGACGGGACAGCCCGCGGCGCGCGTGGGTCTCAAAGACCGCGGCGTGCTCCGCGCGGGAGCCTTCGCCGACATCACCGTCTTCGACCCCGCGCGCGTCCGCGACCTCGCCACCTTCGACCAACCGAACCAGTATCCACAAGGCATAGAGTACGTCGTCGTTAACGGACAAATCGAAGTTGACGCGGGCCAGCGCACGCACGCCAACGCGGGCCGCCCCCTGCGCGGGCCAGGATACATAAGGAAGTAGGCAGATGGCAGATGGCAGTAGGCAGTTCCATCCCCGAAGGGGATGAAGATAATAGCCGGGGGCAGAGCGAACGACAGTGAGCGCCGCCCCCGGATACGGCAGTAAAACATTCCGACCCTGAAGGGGTCGCACAGCGTCACACAGTGCGACCCTTTCAGGGTCGGATTCGTTTCGCTATGTTGACCGGGGGTGGCGCTCGCCTGCGGCTCACTTACCCCCGGCTATTATCTTTACCCCCTTCGAGGATTACTCGCATGCTTCATGCCACCTGCTTACTCTTCAAAACCTGATGCTGGCGACTAGAGGGCGGTGGTCGGAGGCGAGGGTGTCGGGGACGGAGGTGTTGGCGTGAACGTCTTGGCCGAGGTTGCGATGGAAGACGTAGTCGATGCGCTTAGTTGGCTTGTCGGCGGGGTAGGTCAGGCCGGCGGCGGCGTCTTCCGTCCAGGCGTCCGTGAAGCCGGCCTTGAGCATCATCTCGTAGGCGCCGCCGCGCGGCTCCTCGTTGAAGTCTCCGGCGACGACGAGCGGGCCGCGCACGTCCGCAAGGGCTTTGAGCAACTGCTCGGTTTCGAAGACGCGGCCGTCCTCGAACTGGTAGTCGAGGTGCGTGGTGACGAAGTTGAGGCGGCGTCCGCCGACCTCGATTTCGACGCGGATAAAGCCGCGCCGCTCGCGCTCGCGCCGGTTGGCATAGCGCCAGTGGTCGATGGAGAGGATGGGGAAGCGTGAGAGGACGGCCACGCCGTACTGTCCGCCCTGGTAGTCGAGGTTGTGCGCGAAGGCGTAGTCCATCCCCGTCAGGCGCGCCAGCTCCTTTATCTCGTCCACGCGCCCCGTGCGCTCGACGCCGCGGTCAACCTCTTGCAGGCCGACGATGTCCGCGCGCTCGCGCTTGATGACCCCCGCGAGGCGCGCGAGGTCGAGCTTCTTGTCCTTGCCGAGGCCGAGGGGGATGTTGTAGGACATCACGTGCAGCCGGACGCGCGCGGGCTCCGCGGCGCGGAGGCGCGGCGCCGCGGCCACGGCGAAGAGGAACGCGAGGATGAAGGACAGCAGCCCTCTCATCACACCTTGATGAAGATGTTCTTGCGGTAGAGCAGCCACATCAGGCCGAGCCACACGAGCACGAAACAGATAGCGTAGGCAAGCGAGGCGTTGATGGGCGCCATCCACGACGCGAAGAGGGTCTCGTAAAGGTAGTTCAGGAGCCCTTCCGGCCTGCCGTCCGCGCCTGTCACCTTAATCCAGTTGACGAGCCTCGGGCACAGGCCCGTCAGGAAGAAGACGGCGAGCGCGTTGGTGCCGAAGACGACGAAGGGCAGTGTCCAACGCTTGTAGCCCTTGAGGTCGATCAGCCAATAGCAGACGGCGAGCAGTTGCAAAGCCATCCCCGCCGTCAGGAGCACGTACGAGCTGGTCCACAGCGCCTTGTTCACAGGAAACCAGTAGTTCCACACCCACCCCGCGACCACGCAGGCCACGCCCGCCACGAACATCGCAGAGACCTTCTCGAACGCGTCCCTGCGCGAGCGCAGCAGGTGGCCCGTCAGCACGCCCGCGAGCGTCGTCGCGACGGCGGGCAGCGTGCTTAAAAGTCCTTCCGGGTCGTAGACCTTCCCCTGACTCCAGATGTGCCGGCCGAAGATGGCGCGGTCAACGTAGGCGGCGAGGTTCCCCTCCTTGCTTTCGAGCAGCCCGGCGCCGAAGCCCGGCACCGGCACGAGCGTCATCAACGCCCAATAGCCCAGCAGCAGCCCCGCGATGATGTAAACCTGCTTGCGCCAGTCGGTGTTGAGGAAGATGACGGAGGCGCAGAGGTAGCAGACGGCTATGCGCGCGAGCACGCCCGGGATGCGTATGGTCGCGAGCGGGAAGCTCGGGAAGCCCGCGAGGAAGAGCCCGAGGCCGAAGATGATGAGCGAGCGGCGGACGATCTTCCAGTAGAGGTCGCGCTTGCTCCCGGCCGTCTCGGCCCTGCGCGAGAGGGCGAGCGTGATCGAGACCCCGACGATGAAGAGAAAGAAGGGAAAGACCAGATCGGTCGGAGTCCACCCGTGCCATTCGGCGTGTTCGAGCGGGCTGTAGATCGCGCTCCACGAGCCGGGGTTGTTGACGAGGATCATCCCCGCGACCGTCATCCCGCGGAACACGTCGAGCGACTGCATGCGCGCCGCCGCCGGGGCCTTGCTGATGCCGTCGCCGCCGTGCGCGCCCCTCGCGCGAACGTGCGCGGCCTCCTCTTCCTCCCGTACGCCTGTCTCGTACTTGCCGACGGTTACGCTCATAACGTTCACCTCCTCAAGATTTGAAACAATCTTCTTTCAACGACTCGACGCGCCGCGAGGGTCTTGCTTTGATTTGGTCTGAATGCCGGAACCGGCTTCGAACAGTCCGGGCACGGTGACGGGCAGGCGGCCGCGCGCGGGCACGTCGCCGAAGAGGACGCGCACCGCGGCGTCCTGCGCCACGTCCTCGATGCCGTACGCGACCATGAAGCCGGCCGCGTCGGGGAACTGCCGGACGAGGTAAGGGCCGCTGAAGGCGACGACCGCGACGGGCCTGCCCGACGCGACGAGGCGGCGCACGAACTCGGCCTGACGTTCGGGCAGCGCGACAGTCCCCTTGCCCGCCGCGCGCTTGACGAAGGCCGCGACGACGACCGCGTCGGCCTTCGTCGCTTCCGACAGGAGCGCGTCGTACTCGGCCGCGGTCGTCTTCGGGTCGGCGCGCAGCACGCGCTTGCCCGGCAGGCGCGCCTGAACCTGCGGGACAAAGCGGCGCCCCTCTTCGGGGTCGTCGTCCGCGTTGACGACGACGAAGGCCGCGCGCGACGCACGCGCCTCGT
The DNA here is from genome assembly GCA_964246655.1 of uncultured Pyrinomonadaceae bacterium. Taxonomy (GTDB): domain Bacteria; phylum Acidobacteriota; class Blastocatellia; order Pyrinomonadales; family Pyrinomonadaceae; genus QHXN01. The sequence continues at coordinate 3,473 of CAXTSK010000135.1, read as the reverse complement.
CGAGCGGCAACAGGCCACGGCCGTCGCGCAGGAGCGTAATCGACCTCTCGGCGACGCCGTGCGCGGAGACCAGAGCTTCGGGAAGCTCTATGAAACGCTTGCAGGCTTCGGCGTCAACCGTCCTTCGCTCGGCGAGGCCGAGCCTGTACTTCGCGCGGAGGATGCGACGCACGCTCTCGTCAACGCGCTCGCGCGAGAGGCGACCGTTGTTGACGGCCTCTTCGAGCGCGTCGAGCGAAGCCTTCAGCTCGGGCGGCGTGAGCGCCACGTCCGCGCCCGCCTGAATCGCGCGCACGGCCGCCTCGCCGCCGGGAAAACCTTTCGTGATGGCGCCCATGCCGAGCGAGTCCGTGACGACGAGGCCGTCGAACTTCAGCGCTCGCCTCAGAAGCTCTGTCGTCACCTTCGGCGAGAGCGTGGCGGGCAAGTCGTCGCCCGTGAGTTTCGGCAAGGCGATGTGCGCGGTCATCACCGAGTCCACACCGGCCGCGACGGCCGCGCGGAACGGCACGAGTTCCAGGCGGTCGAGGCGCGCGCGGTCGGCGTTGATGGTCGGCAGCCCGATGTGCGAATCGACGGCGGTGTCGCCGTGGCCGGGGAAGTGTTTGACGGTCGAGAGCGCGCCGCCCTCGCGCGTGCCGCGCACGGCCGCCGTGACGAACTCGGCCACGCGCCGCGGGTCTTCGCCGAAGGAGCGGACGCTGATGACGGGGTTGTCGGGGTTGTTGTTGAGGTCTGCGACCGGGCCGAAGAGCCAGTTGACGCCGACGGCGCGCGCCTCCTGCGCGGTGATCTTCCCTTGCTCGTAAGCCGCGCGCGGATCGCCCGCCGCGGCGACGCCCATGTTGTTTGTGAACGGGGTTCCGCTCGACTTCATCTGCATCCGCAGGCCGCGCTCGTAGTCGGCGCCGACCAGAAGCGGGACACGCGCGGCGCGCTGCAACTCGTTCGTCAACGCCGCTACCGTCTCCGGGCTCCCGCCGCGCACGACCACGCCCCCGAGACCGAGTTCCGTCAACTGCTTCTTCAACTCTTCCAGTCGCGCGCCCGTCGCCTGCTCGACCTGCACGGGCGACATCAACAACTGCCCCAACCGTTCACGTAATGAAAGATTCTTCAATGTCTCCTCGACCCAGCACGCCTCCGCGCGTTGCGTCTGTGAACGCGCGACGTGCGAAGGCGTGAACGTCACGGCCGACAGAAGGACGGCGGCGCAGATGATGCCTCTTAAAATCATCTTCTGTCTTTCGTCAGTCTTCCTGCGGTGGGCGCGGGCCGAGGCCGAATTCGGCGGGCGCGGGCAGCACGGAGGTCTGGTCGTAGACGCGCAGCGCGTCCTCCAACTGCTTCGAGCGCGAGAGCCAGCGCGAGACCGCGAGATCATATCGCGCCAGCACGCTCGCGAGCCAGTACGGGCGGTTCTCGGCGAGCCACTGCGCGCGGTACGCCTCGCGCAGCTCCGTCAGCTCCTCGGACATCTCGCGCAGAGAGTTGTAGATCGTGCCCGCGTACGGCCGCAAGCGCCGCACGCGCTGACGGTCGCCGAGGTTCAGGTACGCCTCCCAGTAGTCGCGGCTGAGCTGCTCGACGACCTGCGCGCGCCGACCCAGATGGTCGAAGCGGCGCGCGGCCAAGCGCATCGAGTCGAGCGTCTGCGTGTTGCGCCGCACTGCCGGCCGCTCGCGGATGAGAGTCTCCTGCACCTCCTCAACGTCGAGTCGCATCTGCCGCGTCTGCTCTTCGAGCTTGCGCGCGATGGTCTCCTGGAAATTGTCTGTGAAGGGGTCGCGCCAGAAGAGCTGGTCGCTGTTGTTGATGCCGAGCTTCGTGTTGACGGCGCCGAGCATGCGCGTCGCCTTCGTCAGCTCTTCGCCCTCGTGTCGGAAGAAGGCCCAGTCGAAGTCGCGCTCGAAGGCGGCGAGGTCGAGCGGCGCCGCCTGCCAGGAGGCCGCCGCGCCGAGCACGACGCCGTACCAGTTATTCTCGAAGAGCGTCTCGCCGTCGTCGTCCCACTGCGTATTCATGACGCCGAGGACTCCGGCGCGTTGGCCGTCGCGGACGAAGTTGGGGATGTTGACGGCGGCGATGTCTGTGTTCGGGAAAATCTGGTTCCAGCTCTGCACGCCGGGGCAGACGAACTGTTCGAGCCCCGCCTTCTTGAAGAGCCCGATGCGCGCCTCGAAGCTCGGCTTCGCAGAGTAGTCCCAGTTCATCGCGATCATGTCGCGCGGCACGGACGGCAGAAGGTCCGGGTGGTTGAGCGCGATGTCGCCCCAGAACATGAGCCGCCGTTTGTACGGGAGCAGAAGCTCGCGCACGCGCTTGAGGTGGTCGAAATAGACGGGGCCGATGCCGCGCGCCTTCACCTGTTCGGCGCTCTGCCCGCGACCAAGCTCGAAGGTCTCGTCGGCGCCGATGTGGAAGAATTGACTTGGGAAGAGTTCGTTAATTTCCTTGTACCAGTCGGCGACGAGTTCGTACGTGCCTTCCTGTTGCGGCGAGAGCACGTCGCCGTAGGGGACTTCGGCCAGCTCGTTGTACTGCTCAAGCCGGAGCGCCTTGTGCAGGTGGCCGAAGGTCTGCTGCTGCGGGACGAGTTCGACGTGGTACTTGCGTGCGTAGGCGACCAGCTCGCGTATCTCGGCGGGCGTGACGGCGCCGCCTTCGGGCGCGATGAGCGGGTGCGAGGCCGAGCCGAAGACGTGCTCCATGTAGAGGCTGTGCATGTTCATCTTGAACATGGCCTCGGTGCGTACCTGCCGCTTCAGGTATTCGAGCGTCGGGACGGGGCCGCGGCTGATGTCGTCGGACAGTCCGCGCCAGCGCACCGATGGCCAGTCGGCGACGCGCACGCCCTTCACGTACGCCTGCTCGCCCTCGCCGCGCACGAGCTGCTTCAAAGTCTGTAGGCCGTAAAACGTCCCCGCCGCCGAACGCCCCGCGACCACGACGAGGTCGGCCGTCGCGGCGAGCACGTAGCCCTCTTCATTCAAGTCGGCAGGCACGTCCACGCCCGCGCGCTCGACGGCTCTGCGTACACGCTCGTTCGAGAGTGGGCCGACAAGAATCTGCCGCTTTCCTCCCCCCGTCCCGACTTTGAGCGTGACGCCGGCCGTCTCCTTCAAATCGTCGGCGAAGTCCTGTGCGGCGAAGCGGTCGTCATCCGACTTCTGGTCGGCGAGCACGACGCGCGCACCACGGCCGAGCGGGAAGTCCTCGCTCGTCTGTTTGAGCGACTTCGGTGCGGGGATAATTTGGATAAGGTCGCTACTTTTCGTCGGCGCGGGCGCTTGCTGCGCGCGAGTGTCGCGTGCGAGTACAAGCGCGGATATGCAGCACAAAAATAGAAGCAGGGCGGCGCGGCGCGTCTCCCTTTTCGTCTTCGGGGTCTCGTTCATCTCGTATGTCTTCTGATAAATATTCGGGACGTGTCGTCGGAGCACTTGCACCGAAAATTAAGATGATGGCAAAAG
>CAXTSK010000134.1:0-10536 GCA_964246655.1 uncultured Pyrinomonadaceae bacterium | reverse complement strand
CGCTTGCCCCGTGCGGCTCACGCGCGGTGAGGACCAACGCCGCGGCGAGGATGCCGACGACCGAGATTAACAATGCCCCCGCGCTCAGGCGTGCGAGCCGCGGGTGGGAGCGCGGCCCGACTTGTTGCATACCTTCCGGCGGCGCGCCGGTCTTCCTGCCCAGATAAATGAGGGCCGCGACCGCGCACAGGGCGAACGACATCTCGGCGGCGGGGTAGACGCCCGAGAGCGAACCGACCGCCCTCAGCCACAGGAAGAGAAGGACGGATGAGATGCCGAAACCCAGACCTGTGCCGAGAACTATTTTCAGCAGCAGCGGCAGGCGTAGAAGGCTCTTTGGCGGCCACAGTAAACGAACGAGCAAGGTGGCTGGCAGGAGCAGGACGAGGATTGATAGCGTCAGGCCGATGACCATCTTACTTTTTCTTAAACAGCACCACCCCTTCGCCGAACTCTTCGACGACGAGCAGGTCGCCGCCGGCCGCGACCGCCGGGATCGCCCCCGGGTCGTCGAAGACTCCCACGACTAGCTCGTGCGTCGTCGTCCTTTCGAGAATCAAGGGCGCGAGCGAATACTGCGTCGTGGCGAACCTGCGCCACGCCCGGGGCGTGTCCACGCGGTCGAAGTCATCCGCCACGTAACCGACACGGCCGCGAGCGGGTAACCTCTTCCTGAGTTCCGCGAGTCGCACTTCGTGGAGAGATATATTGTCCGGCGGAGCCTTCGTCAGCACATGGGTTCGGCGGCAAATCTCGACCGAGTAAACGACGGCCGACACGCACAGGAGCAGGACTCCGCCCTTCACCCTCATCGTGCCCCAACTTCTCATGCTTAATCCTTAAAGTTTCTTGCCGGCGGTTCACGGTAACTGATTTTCACAACACCGAGCAAGCTCACATTTCCGCGCCCTTCCATACCTCCCGGCCCGCTTGCCAGACGGCCTCCGGGTCGCTTAAATTAACTCCTCGACTTTTGCAGTTTAATCCCGCACAGCAATTGTCAAATCCAAGGCGTCGCGGGGCTCCAACTCCGCCGCAACCCCGCGCGCGCCGACCTGTCGAAAGGATGTCCGACCTGAAGCCATGAAAGCTTATCCGACCAACCAGATTCGCAACCTCGCCGCCATCGGCCACGGCCACGCGGGCAAGACGCAGCTCATCAGCTCGCTCCTCCACCTCGCGGGCGCCACCCCGCGCTGGGGCAAGGTGGACGAGGGCACGACCACGACCGACTTCGACGAAGACGCCATCGCGCGCAAGATCACGCTCAACAGCCAGCTCGCGCACTGCGAGTGGCGCGAGCACAAGGTCAACCTCATCGACACGCCCGGCTTCTCCGCCTTCGTCCCGCACGCGCGGCCCGCGCTGCGCGTCGCCGACTGCGCGCTCGTCGTCGTGGACGCCGTCTCAGGCGTCGAGGTCGGCACCGAGAAGACGTGGGGCTACGCCAACGAGTTCATCACGCCGCGCATGATGGTCATCACCAAGCTCGACAAGGAGCGGGCGGACTTCGGCGCGGCGCTGGACAGCGCGCGCCACACCTTCAGCCGCGCCATCGTCCCCTTCACGCTCCCCATCGGGCAGGAGGCGAACTTCAAGGGCGTCGTCGATGTCGTCCACCAGAAGGCTTACGAGTTCGACGCGTCAGGCAAGGCCAAGGAGATTCCCATCCCCGAGCAGGGGCGCGACGTGTTCGAGCGCGAGCGCGAGCGCCTGGTCGAAGTCATCGCCGAGTCGGACGACGCGCTGATGGAGAAGTGGATGGAGAACGGCACGCTCGAAGAGTCGGACATCATCCCCAACATCTCGAAGGCCATCGCGGGCTCGCGCCTCTGCCCCGTCTTCGCCGTCTCTTCGATGACGCTCGCGGGCTTGCAGCCGCTCCTCGACGGCATCCTCGACTACGCGCCCGCGCCCGACACACATGAGCAGGAGCACGGCAAGGCGAGCCTCGACGACGACGCGGCCGAGATCACGCGCGGCTACCACGCCGAGGAGCCGTTCTCGGCCTACGTCTTCCGCACCATCGCCGACCCCTTCGCCGGCCGCATCAACGTGATGAAGATCATCTCGGGCAAGGTCAAGGCCGACGCCACCGTCCAGAACACGACGCGCGGCGCGGTCGAGCGGCTCGGCGCGCTCCACTCGATGCAGGGCAAGCAGCTCGACAAGATCGACGAGGCCAGCGCGGGCGACATCGTCGCCGTCGTCAAACTGAAAGAGACGCAGACCGGGGACACGCTCGCCGACAAGGCCGCGCCCGTCGTCTACGACCCCATCGAATACCCGGAGGCCGCCATCTCCTTCGCCATCGAGCCGAAGTCGCGGCAGGACGAGGAGAAGATTTCGGTCGCGCTCCACAAGATTCTCGAAGAAGACCCCTCGCTCCACTTCACCCGCGACGCGCAGACGAAGGAGTTCATCCTCTCGGGCTCCGGCCAGCTCCACATCGAGACCGTGGTCGAGAAATTAAAGAACCGCTACCACGTCGAGGTCGCCCTGCACCCGCCGAAGGTTCCCTACAAGGAGACCATCACGGCGCGCGCGGAGGTGCAGGGCCGGCACAAGAAGCAGACGGGCGGCCGCGGCCAGTTCGGCGACTGCAAGGTCGTCTTCGAGCCCCTGCCGCGCGGCGGTGGCTTCGTCTTCGAAGACAAAATCTTCGGCGGCTCCGTCCCGCAGCAGTTCCGCCCGGCCATCGAGAAGGGCATCGTCGAAGCGGCTTCATCCGGCGCCATCGCGGGCTATCCTTTGGTTGACTTCAAGGTCACGCTCATCGACGGCTCCTACCACTCGGTGGACTCCGACGAGCATAGTTTCCGCGCGGCGGGTCGCAAGGCTTTCCGCAACGCGGTCGAGAAGGTCAAGCCGACCATCCTCGAACCCATCATGAACGTCGAGGTGGTCGCGCCCGCCGAGTGCTCGGGCGACATCATGGGCGACCTCAACTCGCGGCGCGGCCGCGTGCAAGGCATGGAGATGCGCGGCAAGAACCAGGTCGTCAAGGCGCAGGCGCCGATGTCGGAGATGCTCGACTACCAGTCGAAGCTCAACTCCATCACCGCCGCCCGCGGCTCCTTCCACATGGAGTTCTCGCACTACGACCCCGTCCCCAACCAGATCGCCAGCAAGATCGTCGAACAGGCCCGCGCCGAAGGCCGCATCCGCGCCGAAGAGGAAGAGTAAGACAAACCGGCATCGGGGCTCAGTCACCCGACCGCAGAGAGAGAAAAGCAATGTCAGTCGAAATCGCGAAATACTCTTTCACCGCCGAAGAGTTCGAGCGCTTGGGTGAGGCGGGCATCCTCCGACAGGATGCCCGCCTGGAACTCATCGAGGGAGAGATTATCGAGATGTCGCCAATCGGAAGCCTGCACGCCGCGTGCGTCAACTTCCTCAGCATGTTGCTCAACCGTCTCTTTGGGGAGAGTCACATTATAGCGACCCAGAATCCGATCAGGTTGAGCGACCTCTCAGAGCCGCAGCCTGACATTTCACTGCTGCGCCGTCGCGACGATTACTACCGGGAGAAGCTACCGACGCCCGCGGACGTGCTGCTCATCATCGAAGTCGCGGACACTACCGTCGTCAAGGACAAGACGATCAAGTTTCCGCTCTACGCGCGCTCCGGGATTGCCGAGGCGTGGCTCGTGAACATACCGGAGGAGCGCGTGGAGATTTACTCGAATCCCGCGAAAGGCTCTTACCAGCGCGGCGAGGTCTACGGGCGGGGCGAGGAGGCGCGGTCTCACACCGTCGAAGGTTTAGCCGTGAGCGTCGGCGAGCTTCTGGGATAAGCCTGCCTCATGGTGACATGCCTCGCGTTAACGTTCGCGGGCGTCCGCACGTCTTCGAGACGGGCACGTAAAGTAGCGGAACAACCTTCCCTTTAAGGAGTCCTCCGGCATGAACCTGCCAAAGTCTTCGTACGCGCGCCCGCGCGTAGCGGTCGTACTCTGTCTCCTGGTTCTCTTCTCCAACGCGCGCGCTGCGGCGCAGCAGGCGGCCCGGCAGGCGGCGACGCTGCCCGCCGAGAAGGTCAAACAGATCGAGGCGCTCGTGGGCGCGGAGATGGCGAAGCAGAAGATACCGGGGTTGACCGTCGCGGTCGCGTCCGACCGGCAGGTGCGTTGGTCGGCGGGCTTCGGGATGCAGGATGTGGAGAACAACGTCGCGGCGAAGGCTTCGACAGTCTACCCCCTCGGCTCCATCTCGAAGCCGATCACGGCCGTCGCCGTCATGCAGCTCTTCGAGCGCGGCCGTCTCGACCTCGACGCGCCCGTGCAGAAGTACTGCCCCGCCTTCCCCGAAAAGCAGTGGCCCGTCACGACCCGGCAGGTGCTCGGCCACCTGGCGGGGATCCGTCACTACAAGTCGGACGAGGAGTTCGACAGCACGCGCTTCTACGCGAGCATCAACGAGGGGCTCTCGATGTTCAAGGACGACCCGCTGCTGTTCGAGCCGGGCACGAAGTACAGCTACACGACGCACGGCTACTCCGTCCTCGGGTGCGTCGTCGAGGGCGCGTCGGGGCAGAAGTTCGCCGACTTCGTGAGCGAGAACGTCTTCAAGCCCGCTGCGATGGAGCGCATCCGCGTGGACAGCGTCGCCGACCTCATCCCCAACCGGGCGCAGGGCTACCGCATCACGGACAAGGGCGTGCTGACGAACTCGCCGCTCGCCGACAACAGCTACAAGGTGCCGGGCGGCGGCTTCGTCTCGACCGCCGAAGACCTCGCGCGTTTCGCCGTCGCGCTCCAGACCGGCAAGCTCCTGAAGCGCGAGACGCTTGAGTTGATGTTCACGCGGCAGAAGTTGAAGGACGGCAAGGAGACCAACTACGGCCTCGGCTGGGGCGTCGCCAAGCGGCCCACGGGCGAGCGCGCCATCGGCCACTCCGGCGCGCAGCAGCGCGTCAGCACCTTCCTCCACATGCAGCCCGACCAGGGCCTCGCCGTCGTCATCATGGCGAACCTCGAAGGCGCGCGCCTCGGCGACCTCGCGCAGCAGATCGGCGACATCGTCCTCAAGTAAACGGAACCCGCACGGTGCCGCCGGGGTCTGTAAGGGGAAAGCGTGTACGTAGATTTTTCGGCGGGGAGAATTGATGCTCGAAATCAAGGGATTGACGAAGACGTATTCGGGCGGCGTGCGGGCGCTGGATGGGGTTGACCTCGAAGTCCCCGCGGGGGTGTTCGGACTGCTCGGGCCGAACGGGGCGGGCAAGAGCACTTTGATGAAGATACTCGCGACGCTGCTCGAACCGGACGCGGGCGGGGTCACGGTGGGCGGCGTCGATTTCATCGGGCAGAAGATGGCGGCGCGCAGGATGCTCGGGTATTTGCCGCAGGACTTCGGGCTCTACCCGACGCTGACGGCCGAGCAGACGCTCGGCTACTTCGCGCGGCTGAAGGGCGTGACGGACTCTAAGGAGCGCGCGGCCCTCGTCGGCGCGCTGTTAGAGCGGGTCAACCTCGGGCACGCGCGGAGGCAGCCGGTCGGCGGCTTCTCCGGCGGCATGCGGCAGCGACTCGGGATCGCGCAGGCCATCATCGGGCGGCCCCGGCTCATCATCGTGGACGAGCCGACCGCCGGCCTCGACCCCGAAGAGCGCAACCGCTTCCACAACCTGCTCTCCGAAATCGCGGGCGAGGAGACGGTCGTGCTCCTCTCGACGCACATCGTCTCCGACGTGTCCAGTTTGTGCGGCCTGATGGCAATCATCCGGCAGGGCGAGATCATCGCGCTCTGCACGCCGCGGGCGGCGCTGGCTCAAATCGCCAACGTCATCTGGGAGACCACCGTCGCGCGCGAAGACGTGCCAGCCCTCAAGTCGCGCCACAAGGTCATCTCCACGCAGACGTTCGAGGGACAGGTGCGCGTCAGGGTTCTTTCCGAAGGCGGGAGGCCGGGCGAGGAGTTCACCCACGCGGTTCCGACGCTGGAAGACTTCTACTTCAGTCTGGTCAGCCAGGCGGGGAGCGTCAATTGAGCAGAGCGTTGTCGCCGCGGTTCGCCGCCGTCTTCCAGGCCGAGGTGTTGTTCAACTTGAAGCGCGTCGCGCCTTACGCGCTGATGGTTCTGTTCAGCGCGAACGCCGTCATGTGGTGGGGCTGGGGGCCGGCCGTCGTGCGGGGCTGGGCGGTCAACAGCGACTTCTACATCATGCGTCTGTTCCTCGGCTTCTCCTTCATCACGGGGCTGCCGCTCTTCATCGCCGTGATGATGGGCGACCCCGTCATCAGAGACTTTCGCGTCGGGGTTGACCCGCTCGTTTTTTCAAAGCCCGTCAGCCGCGCCGAGTACCTGCTGGGGAAGTTCTTCGGCAACTTTTTCGTGCTGGTCTGTTGTCAGGCGTGCTTCGCCCTCACGGCGCTGCTGCTTCAGGCGTTCAGCCGGGAGGGCATGATAGTCCTGTCGCCGCGGGTGCTTCCGTACCTCCAACACTTCCTCTTCTTCGTCGTCGTCACGAGTCTCGCGCTGGGGGCCGTCTGCTTCACCGTCGGCACGCTCACGCGCAACGTCAAGGTCGTTTACGGGCTGGGCATCGCCTTCTACTTCCTCTACATCCCCTGGCAACTGACGCTGAAGAACCTGCCGCTTCGCTGGCGCATCCTCCTCGACCCGTTGCTCTTCAACGCCGCCTTCGAGACTCAAAAAGAGCGCAGCGCCGGCTGGCTGAACCATGCCGCGTTCAGCTACGACGCGGACATGATAATCAACCGCGTCGTGATGGTCGCCTTTGCGTTCCTTTGTCTGGCGATACTCCGTCTCCGTTTTTCGACCACCGAACCTGATAAGAGTGGCGCGGCGCAGGGTCAGACTTCGATTCTCGGCCTCGCGCCGAGGACGGAGAAACTTTACACGGAGCCGGAAAGTCTCTCCGTTCCCGGGCCGTCGTAACCCGTTCAAGTGGTTGAAGCCGTCGCGGGGAAGAAAGTCGCGCTCCCACAGGTCAACACCGTCGCCCGGGGCCGGCGAGCCAGCCTCCAACAGTTCACGGCGGCGTTAGGGGTGGAGTTTCGCCTGCTGCGTGCCGAACGCAGTCTGGTCGTGGTCGCCCCGCTCGTCATGCTTATCTGCGGCCTGGAATTAGCCATGTACGAGGTCGCACGCGGGGTCTCTTACTCGGCGACTTACGCGGGCAGGACGGAGGGCTCTCTGCTCCTATTCCTCTACGGCATCGCGGTCTTCTACACGGGCGAGACGATGCACCGTGACCGTGAGCTGAGAGTCGAGCCCCTTTTATGGAGTACGCCCGCGCCTAACCCCGTTCTGCTGTTCTCGAAGTTCGCGGCCACGCTTCTGCTTTCGCTCTCCCTCATCGCACTGGTGGGGCTGACGGCCGTCGGCGTCCAAGCGTTCAAGGGGCACGCGCCGCTTGAGTTGCAAAGATACCTGACGACCTACGCGTTGATTCTCATCCCGAGCGTCGTCTTCATGACCGCCGCGTCCGTCGCCCTGAACGTTCTGCTGCGGGACAAGTACCTGACCTACGTCGTCAGCCTCGCGCTCGCGGGGACGCTCTATTACCTGACCGCTCAGGGTTATCACAACTGGCTCTACAACCCCGTTCTTTATCAACTGTGGTCGCCCTCGGATTTGGTGAACGGCGGCAGTCAACTCACGCGGATTCTGGTTCACAGGATTTACTGTCTCGCGCTGTCGGCCACGCTCCTCACGCTGGCGCTCATCTTCTTCGGACGGAAGACGACGAAGGGTTTAAAGTCGGAGGGCCGCCTGAGCGGCAAGGGGTGGACGGTCTTAGCGGCCGCAGCCTCTACGCTGATAGCCGTCATCACGGCGCTGTTAATTAACGACGGCACGTAACCGTGTGGGAACAACGTCGGCGCACCGCGGGGATTACGCTTTAAGGCCCACGGGTCTGTTTATGACGATCAAAATTCTGCTGGCGTTCGCATTAGCCGCGTCCTGCGCTCAACAGGTCTGCGCGCAGGACGTGAAAGGGCCGGGCGTCGGGGCCGCGTTCGACAGGCTGGTCGATGTCGGCGGCGGGCGCAGGCTGCACGTCAAGTGTTCGGGCGAGGGCCGCGAGGGGGCGCCCGTCGTCGTGCTTGAGTCGGGCGCGGGCAACGGCGCCGACGTGTGGACGCGCGTGCAACCTGAGGTGGCGAAGTTCGCGCGCGTCTGCGCCTACGACCGCGCGGGCCTCGGCACGAGTGACCCCGTCGCCGCGCCGCGCACGATAGTCGCCCTCACGGAAGACCTGCACGCGCTGCTCTCGAACGCCAGGGTGGCGGGGCCTTACGTGCTGGTCGGCCATTCGCTGGGCGGCATCCTCGTGAGGATGTACGCGAGCTACTACCCTTCGGAGGTCGCCGGGATGGTGCTGGTCGATTCGGCGCACGAGGACGAGCCCGACCGCGCCCTGGCCCTCACACCGCCCGAAGTTTTGAAGGAGATGTTAAAGCAGGCCCGGCCCGAAGACTTCTCGGTGAGGAGCGGCGAGCCCATCGACGGCTGTTCCGTCAGGTCGCTGATGAACGCGCTCGATTGGCACGCGGACGTTCCGCTCGTCGTGCTGACGCAGGGCGTCCCATACGGGCCGGACATGGTCGCCGTCCCCTCGGTCGCGCCCAGGGCGTACCAGCTCCACCTCGAACTACAGCGCGAACTCGCAAGCCGCTCGCCGAAGGGCCGGCAGGTCATCGCCGAGAAGAGCGGGCACGCCGTTCATCAAGACCAGCCCGAGTTGGTCGTGGGCGCCATCCGCGAAGTCGTCGAAGCATCGAAGAAGCGTAAGACACAGTAAGGTCTGAATCTGAAATGTCAGCTTCGAATGAACCCCGGTTCACTGCCTTCGCCCTACCGCTTCGAGGATGATGTCTACCTGCTCGTTTGACTTGGACAGCTTTTGCAGCCGTTCCTCCTCGATCCCGCCGATCCGGCCCAGCAGTATCCGCGCGGCCTGCGCGTGAGATGCGCGCCACCTCGCCATCTCCAGCAGCGACTCAAGCGCCCCCGCGCGTAACTCGGCCAACAGCTTCCGGTCGCGCCAACGACTGAGCGCGACCAGCAACTCGCCGGCCTTGTTGCGATCAGTCCACATGCCGGAGTTCAACATCCCGATGAACCCGGCGGCCGGGATGCGCGCCGCCACCTTCGGGTCAGAGTGTGCCAGCACGAGTAAAGCCCGGGTCGCGTTATTGCGCACCCCTTCGTCCGGGTCGTGGCTGGCCCACACGAGGTCGGCGAACTGCTGTCCGGACTGGTTCGTGTAGCCGCGCAGGAAGGCCGCGACCCGGCGCTGCTCGTTGTCCGCGGATTCCCGCAGGACGCGCCGAATCTCGCCCTCGTGTCGCACCGCGTATTCGCGCATGGCGAGTTGTCCGGCGCGCAGTTCCGGGTCGTCGGGCGAAAGCCAGTAACCCTTCGAGTCGTCTTCGCCCGTATGCCCCCGTTGCAGCGCGGGCAAGAAGGCGGCATCCATCTGCCGGTAAACCTTCAGAGCGTCTGCCGACAGCCGGGCCGTACCCGTCGGCGCGGAGTTGTAAGGAACGCTTTTCACGGAGCCGCCGGACAGGCCGATGAAGACAAACTCCACGTCCTGACCCGGAGAGACGTTGGCGACATCCGTGACGGTGCGCCCCGTCACCCGCCGCACCGCCTCGTCGATCTGCGGGCGCATGGTGACCAAGTCCCACAGTGAGGGAAAAGTCTCGCCTTCGTGAATCGGCAGGGCCGCGCGGACTTTGTCCACGTCGAGTCCGGCATAGCCGTAAAAATCTATGACAGTGACGCGAACCGGTCGCTGCTCGGTCTGCGCCGAAGCAGTCTCCACCTGCCCCGCGACCGTCAGCGACAGCAGAAGCGTGATGACAATGTGACGGGCCTTCGTCTTCATGACGTTACCTTAGTCGCCGAGGAGCGAGGTGCGGAAGAGGGGCTGGCCGGCGAGCGAGGTCTTGAGGCCGTAGAGGATGAGCGCGACGCCGAGCGCCGCGGCGAAGTCGGCCGTGCCCGCGTACCAGGCCGTGAAGTCGGTCGTCACGGGGTAGAAGCTGAAGAAGAGCAGGAAGAACTCCATGAAGACGAGCGCCAGCATGCCGAAGCGCAGCAGCACGAAGAGCGTGACGGCCGCGCACGTCAGCCCGACCGCCGCGTCGAGCGCGAGGTTCCCGCCGCCGATGAAGAAGCTCGCGACGAGCAGCCCCAGCAGCGCCACGGCGACACGCTCGCGCCGCGTGACGATGGTCAGCAGCAGCAGCAGGAACATCAGCATCGCCGCGAAGAGGAGCGAGTTGAGCGTCTGCGTCGAGACCAGCGTGAAGGCGTTCTGCATCCCCGACAGCCCGCTCAGCACAATGTCCTCGGGCTTGGGCGGCGGGAGCCCCACCCACGGCGCGGCGATCCTCCGCACGAAGGCCAGCAGCACCAGCGCGCACCCGAAGAGCGCGCCCAGCAGCACGTCGCGCCCCACCAGCGGGTCGCGCCAGTCGCCCGCCAGCAGACGGCTCCAGCCGATAATCCTCCCCGGCCAACGCCGTCGCACGTAAGGCTCCAGCGCGACGTAGA
>CAXTSK010000133.1:6852-10611 GCA_964246655.1 uncultured Pyrinomonadaceae bacterium | reverse complement strand
GGTCGGGAGCGGGACGCAGTACATGAGCTGGATCACGCTCGAAGATTTAATCGCCGTCATCCGCCGCGCGTTGGAGGACGAGTCTGTGCGCGGGCCAGTCAACACGGTCGCGCCGCAGCAGGTGACGAACGAGGAGTTCACGAAAGCGCTCGGGCACGCGCTGGGCCGTCCGACCTTCTTCGCGGTGCCCGCCTTCGCCGCGCGGCTCGCGTTCGGCGAGACGGCCGACGCGCTCCTGCTCGCCAGCACGCGCGTCGAGCCCGCGCGGTTGAAGGAGATCGGCTACCAGTTCAAGCATCCGGAGCTTGAGGGCGCGCTGCGTTCGGTGTTGGGGAAGTGAACGCGGCTTGAGTCTGACGCAAGATATTTCAACACAGAGACACGGAGACACAGAGACACAGCTTGAAGTTATAAGTCTTCGAAGCTGTGTCTCCGTGTCTCTGTGTTAGAAGGTCTCTTAACTCTCTTCAGTCTCTTCACGGACGATAACCTCGCGGCCGCGGAAGAAGAGGTAGTAGGCGGGGAAGCCGAGGCCGATGAGGAGGAGGCCGAAGAGGGCCTCGCTCGGCGCGGCCCAGAAGGTGTTGACGAGCAGGAAGCCGGTCACGAGTAGAAAGAGGACGGGGACGACGGGGTAGCCCCAAGCCTTGTACGGCCGCTCGGCATGCGGCATGCGGCGGCGGAAGACGAAGATGGAGGCCGTGACCAGGCCGTAGAAGATGTAGGAGCCGAAGACGACGTAGTCGGTCAGCTTGTCGAACTTCTGTAGGATGAGGACGAGCGCGCAGGCCCAAATCCCTTGCGCGAGCACGGCGCGGACGGGGACGCGCGTGAGCTCGGAAATCTTCGAGAGCTTGTCGAAGAAGAGGCCGTCGCGCGCCATCGCGTAGGGGACGCGCGCGCCCGTCAGCACGGACGTGTGGAGCGTGCCGACCGAAGAGGCCATCAAAGCCGCCGCGACCAGCCCCGCGACGAGCGCCTTCGCCGAAGCGCTGAAGGGCGACATGAAGGAGTTCGTCACCTCGGCCGCGACCGAGGAGTTGGCCGAGACGCTGGCGATGGCCGTCGGCGGCAGCGCGTAGAAGTAGGCGGCGTTAATGAAGACGTAGAGCAGCATGATGAGGATCGTGCCGCCGATGAGCGCGAGCGGGATGTTGCGCTGCGGCTCTTTGATTTCGCCCGCGACGAACGTCAGGTTGTTCCAGCCGTCGTAGCCCCAGAGCGCGCCGAGCATCGCCGCGCCGAAGCCCGCCACGCCGAACATCGCGCCCGCGCTCACGCCCTCGCACGCGCCGCCCGCGTTCGCCAAAGCGAAGTTGCCCCAACTGCCCTGCGCCAGCAGGAACGCCCCGAGCCCGACGCCGACCACGAGCGCGAGCTTCACGAGCGTGAGAACCGTCGCCACCCAGCCGCTCACCTTGACGGCCGCGCAGTTGAGCAGCGTGATGGCGGCGAGCACGAGGATCGCCGTCAACTGCACGCCGAAACTGCTGAAGCCTTCGACCCTCTTGCCCGACAGGTCGTTGAGCGAGTTGGCGAAGATGAGCGCGACCGAAGCCTGCGAGCCGGTCTTGGCGATGAGAATCTGCATCCACCCGCTCAGAAAGCCCGCGCCGCGCCCGTACGCCTCGCGCATGAAGACGTACTCGCCGCCCGCGCGCGGCATCATCGCCGCCAACTCCGCGTACGTGAGCGCGCCCGCCAGACTCAGCAAGCCCGCCACGACCCAGACGGTCAAGACCTTCCCCGGCGTCCCCACGTTGCACGTCATCACGCGCGCCTTCAGAAACACGCCCGTCCCGATGACGTTCCCGATGATGATCGACACGGCCGCCACGAGCCCGAGCCCGCGCACGAGCGTTACGTTCCTGTTCGAAGCTTCAGACATGAAGTTCCTCGTGTCGTGTGCGGTGTATTACCAGACCTCGCTGGCGAGCAGGTCTTCGTAGGTGTCGCGGCGGCGGATGAGTTCGGGGCGGCCCCCTTCGCTGACGAGGACGACGGCGGGGAGCGGGCGGCCGTTGTACGGGAACATCTGCGCGATGGTGTAAGCGCCGGTGTTGAGGAGCGCGAGCAGTTCGCCCGGTTGCACGTTCCCGGGCAGGCGCCGGTAGTCGGGGAGCTTGCCGCCGCGCTCGATGTCGAAGTAGACATCGCCGGAGTCACAGAGCGGGCCGGCGACCTTGTAGGGCTCTTCGGCCGAGGCGTCGGCGCGCGAGGCGGAGATGACGTGGTAGTACCACTTGTAGGTCGTCATCGAGAGCAGGAGGTTGAAGCCCGCGTCTGTGAGCAACCACACGTCGCCCGTCTCGGGCCGCCGCTTGATGTTGCGCACGGTGGTGAGGAGCGTCCCCGCGTCGGCGATGACACTGCGGCCGGGCTCTAAAAGAATCGTGACGCCTTCGAGCAGGTGTTCGGCCGAGGCAGTGCGCGCCGAGTCGCGCGCCGCCTGGAGCGCGGCCGAGAGCACGTCCGACGGCTCAAGCTCGGCGCCGAGCATCTCGCGCTCGCCCTCGGGCAGCTCGTCGGCCTGCGAGCGGTCGCGCAGGTAGTTGACGGGGATGCCGCCGCCGAGGTTGATGTGTTCGAGCGCGTGGCCCGACTCCTCGTGGATCGTCTTCAAATGCTCCCACATCGTCTTGAACGCCGCGGCGAACGGCTCCACGTCCGGCGTCTGCGAGCCGACGTGGATGTGTATGCCCGAGACGTGGAGCAGCTCGGGCGAGCGCAGCGCGCGGCGGAAGGCGTCGAGGACTTCGCTCGAAGTGATGCCGAACTTCGAGGTCATCAGGGCCGTCTGGAGTCCGAGATGCGAGCGCGTGCCGATCTCGGGGACGAGGCGAAGCGCGACGCGGGGGGGGTTGCCGAGTGCCCGCGCCCGTGCTTCAATCAGCTCGATCTCGTAGACGGAATCGGCGTTGATGGAGTAGATGTTTGCGTTTATCGCTTCATCAATCTCCTGCGGGGTCTTGCTCGTGCCGTTGAAGATGATCTGGTCGGGGCGGAAGCCGGCGCGCAGCGCCTTGAACAACTCGCCGCCGCTGTTGACCTCGCAGTCGATGCCGCTGTCGCGGACGACCCGGAGCAGCCCCATCGTCGAGTTCGCCTTCGAGGCATAGAAGAAACGGACGGGGTGGCCGACGCCCTCGGCGGCCTTTTTCAGCCTTCCGACGTTCGAGCGGACGCGCCGCTCGGAGAAGACGAAGAGCGGCGTGTCGAACTCGCGGGCCAGTTGTTCCGAGTCCGCGCCGTCGATGAAGAGGCGCCCTTCGCGCGCTTCGAGGTAACCGGGGATCGACCACGCCGGGGCGACCGTCGTCTCTGGCATCTGCTCTGTACTCCGTCCTGAAAAGTTGTCCGCCGTGAGTGCTAGCGAAGATAGTCTGTGGGTCGGCGAGCGTCAAGCACGTGGAATCATGACGACTGAAGTTCAAAGCTTAATCGACAAAACCGGGGGCGAGCTCGACTGGGCGCGCGTGCGCGCAGAGTTCCCCATGACGGAAACCTACGCGTACCTGAACAGCGCGGGCGCCGGGCCGGTCTCGCGCCGCACGGCCGACACGGCGGCGCAGTTCTACCGGGAGACTCTGGAGTCCGGCGACCGCCTCTGGGAGCACTGGCTCGCGCGGCGCGAGAGCGCGCGGGCGGACGTGGCGCGTCTCATCAACGCCGAGCCCGAAGAGATTGCCTTCACGACGAACACTTCGTCGGGCATGAATCTCATCGTGGATGCGCTCGAAGGCGCGGGTCGCGTCGTCT
>CAXTSK010000133.1:0-6842 GCA_964246655.1 uncultured Pyrinomonadaceae bacterium | reverse complement strand
TGTTCCCCGTCACGACGCTGCCGTGGCTGCATCGTGGCAAGCGCGTCCGGATGGTCGAGGCGCGCGGCGGCGTCCCGCGCGCGGAAGACGTGCTCGCCGCCGCGGGCAGAGAGAGGTCTGTCATCTGCCTCAGCCACGTCCAGTACTCCAACGGCCTGCGCATGCCGGTTGAAGAGATAGGCGAGAGGAAGGGCAGCCACCTCTTCGTCGTCAACGCGGCACAGTCGGCCGGAGTCTTCCCCATCGACGTGAAGCGGATGAAGATCGACGCGCTCTGCTCGACGGGGCACAAGTGGATGCTCGCGGGTTACGGCTCGGGCTTCGTCTACCTCTCGCGCGAGCTACTTGAAAAGACGCGCGCGCGCGCCGTCAGTTGGATGAGCGTGGAAGACCCTTTCGCCATGCGTAACGACGCGTACCGCCTGCGCACGGACGCCGCCGCGCGCGCCGAGACCGGCTGCCCGCACTTCGCGGGTATCTTCGCGCTCGGCGAATCCGTCCGCCGCCTGCTCGAACTCGGGATTGAAAAAGTCGAGCAACGCGCCCTGACGCTCAACCGCCGCTTGACCGAAAGCCTTTCGGCCGCGGGCCACGAAGTCCTCTCGCCGCTCGGCGACGAACGCTTCCGCTCGGCCGAGACGCTCGTCCGCGCCACAGACCCGCGCGCCGCCGTCAGACACCTCGCGAAACACAGGGTCGCCGTCACCCTCAAACCTGAAGGCTTCCGCGCCGCCACGCACTACTTCAACGACGACTCCGACCTCGCCCGCCTCGTCGCCGCCCTCGACGAAATGCGCGACATGAAGGACGGTTGACAGTCGTACGGCAGTTGAGTATCTTTTTAACCGTCATCAGCGGGCGTAACTCAATGGTAGAGTGTCAGCTTCCCAAGCTGAAAGTTGCGAGTTCGAGCCTCGTCGCCCGCTCTTAAATCTCAAAAGCTAACAGGCGCCATCACGGCGCCTTTTCCTTTCGCACGCGAACATCACGGGAGCGGCGGGCGGTGTTATACTCGGCACCAAATCGCGCCCCGCGGGGCAATCATCTTTCGGAGGTGTGAGGCCGTGGCCGAGACGAAGAGTTGGACTGTCATCTGCCCGTGTTGCGAGGCGGCCATCGTCGTGGACGCGCAGACGGGCATCATCATCTCGCACGAGGAGAAGGCGAAGCCGCTCGCCTCTTTCGAGGAGATGGCGAAGGAGATGGAGCGCAAAAAGAATCTGCGTGAGCAGGTCTTCTCGCAGGAGTTGGGCTCGGTCAAAGACCGCGAGCGCCTGCTAGAAGAGAAGTTCAAGGAGGCGATGAAGCGCGCCGAGAAGGACAAGGATAAGGACACGCCCTACCGCAACCCGCTCGACTACGACTGATTGGACTGGCTGCGCGCCTCCGCCTCCGCGAGCCAGCCGCGCCGCAGGTCGGCTTCGAGCACGCTTGAGAGGTAGGGCTTGAGGTCGAGGACGGGCGTGCCGTCGAGCATGTCGAGCCCGGCGACTTTCAAGCGCCGGCCCTCGCGCCCGAGCAGACGGACGACGGTGAAGCCGAGCGGGTTGGGGCGGCGCGGCGAGCGCGTGGCGAAGACGCCGTGCGGACGCGTGTCGGTCGGCGGCACGCCCGTTAGTTCAAACCCTTCGGCGCGGTCGAAGACCCAGATGACGAAGAGGTGCGAGAAGCCCTCCACGTCGAGCAGGCCCTCCTCAAACTCCTCAAGGATTTCAATAAAGCCTTCGGCCTCATGCCGCGCGCCGCAGCCCTTCGGGACTTGCGCGGTGTCTGTGTAATGGCTGCGGATGAAGCCGACGGGACGCATGGTGAACATCGGGTAAGTGTCCATTCGGTAAGGCTTCAACACAGAGACACGGCTGAAGTCTTATAACTTCAAAGCCGTGTCTCCGTGTCTCTGTGTCAAACTGTTTTGCTAAGACGGCTGTCGGGGGATGTCACGCGCCCGCGGCCTTCTCGGCGGGGCGCCAGCGGAGGACGGGCTTGCGTGCGGCGGCGGCCTCGTCGAGCCGGCCGATGCGCGTGGTGTGCGGGGCGTCGAGGACGGTCTGCGCGTCCTCGACGGCCTCGCGCGCGATCTCCTTCATGGCGTCCACGAACTGCTGAAGCTCGGCGCGGCCGCCCGACTCGGTCGGCTCGATGAGCATCGCGCCCTGCACGATGAGCGGGAAGTAGATCGTCATCGGGTGGAAGCCGTAGTCGATGAGCCGCTTCGCGATGTCGAGCGTGTGGACGCCCTTGCGCGTCTGCCGCTTGTCGGTGAAGAGGCATTCGTGCATCGGCGGCGAGTCGAAGGGGCGGTCGAAGGTGTCGGCCAACCCTTCGGCGATGAAGCGCGCGTTGAGGACGGCCGCTTCGGTCGCTTCACGAAGTCCGTCGTTGCCGTGCGTCAGGATGTATGCGAGCGCGCGCAGGTGCATCCCGAAGTTGCCGAAGAAAGCCTTCACGCGCCCGATGGTCTGCGGCCGTTCGAAGTCGAGCTTGTAAGAGTCTTCACTCGTCTTGACGACGCGCGGGATGGGGAGGAAGGGCTCAAGCTCGGCGGTGCAGCAGCAGGGGCCGGAGCCGGGGCCGCCGCCGCCGTGCGGGGTGGAAAACGTCTTGTGCAGGTTGAGGTGAATCACGTCCACGCCCATGTCGCCCGGGCGCGCGACGCCGACCAGCGCGTTCATGTTCGCGCCGTCCATGTAGACGAGCCCGCCCGCCTCGTGGACGATGTCGCAAATCTCCCTGATGTTGCGCTCGAAGATGCCGCACGTGTTCGGGTTCGTCAGCATCAGCCCCGCCACCTCGCCCGCGGCGCACAGCTCTCGCAGGTGTTCGAGGTCGGTCAGCCCCTCGCTCGTCGAGCGGATGGTCTTGACGGTGAAGCCCGAGAGGTGCGCCGAAGCGGGGTTCGTCCCGTGCGCCGAGTCGGGGATGAGCATCACCTGGCGGCGCTTCGCCTCGTCGGAGGTCGTGCCGCCGCGCGCGTCGAGCGCGGCGCGGATCATCATCACGCCGGTCAACTCGCCGTGCGCGCCCGCCGCCGGTTGTAACGAGACGCCGGGCAGACCCGTGATCTCCGCGAGGTGTTGCTGCAACTCGTACATCACGCGGAGCGCGCCCTGCGCGTCCTCCTCGGGCGCGAGCGGGTGGAGTTGGGCGAAGCCGGGGATGCGCGCGACTTTTTCATTCAGCCGCGAGTTGTACTTCATCGTGCAGGAGCCGAGCGGGTAGAGGCCGAGGTCGATGTTGTAGTTCCACGTCGAGATGCGCGTGAAGTGTCGCACCACGTCGGGCTCGGACAGCTCGGGCACGCCTTCGAGGTCGTCTTCGCGGCGCAGCTCGGCGGGCAGCAGCTCGTCTAAAGAAGTCTCCTCCACGTCGAGCGCGGGCAGGCGGTAGCCGCGCCGACCCGACTGCGAGCGCTCGAAGACGAGCGCCTCGTTCTGCGTGACGTGCGTGGTCGCTTTCGTGATGCTCATGAAGCTTTGAGTCCTTCGACGAGCGCGTCGATGTCGGCGCGCTTGTTCGTCTCGGTGACGCAGACGAGGAAGTCGTTCGCGCGTTCGGGGGAGTAGCGCGAAAGCGCGAGCCCGCCCGTCACGTTGTGGCTCTCGGCCAGACGGCGCAGGAGCGCGGCGGCGTCGGACGGCGCGCGCACGACGAACTCGTTGAAGACGGGCGCGGAGTAGGGGAGCGAGAAGCCTTCGAGCGCGGCGATCTGTCGGCGCGCGTAGGCGGTCTTCTGCGCGCACTGCTCCGCGACCTCTTGCAGACCGCGACGCCCGAGCGCCGTCATGTAAATCGTCGCGGCCAGCGCGATGAGCCCTTCATTCGTGCAGATGTTCGACGTGGCCTTCTCGCGCCGGATGTGCTGCTCGCGCGTGGCGAGCGTGAGCACGAAGCCGCGGCGGCCTTCCTTGTCGTAGGCGATGCCCGCGAGCCTCCCGGGAATCTGCCGCGCGTACTTCTCGCGCGTGGCGAAGAGTCCCACGTAAGGGCCGCCGAACGAGACGGGCACGCCGAACGACTGGCCCTCGGCGACGACGATGTCCGCGCCGCACGCGCCGGGCGAACGCAGGAGCCCGAACGACGCGGCCTCCGTCACGACGACGACGAGCAAAGCGCCCGCGGCGTGCACCTGCTCGGCGAACGCCTTCAAGTCTTCGACGCAGCCGTAGAAGTTCGGCGACTGGACGACGACCGCGGCCACGTCCTTCTCAAGCGCCGCGGCGTCGAGTGCAGTGCGACCGCTCGCCTCGTCAATCTCCAAACGCCCAAGCTCGACCCCCGCGTGCGCGACGTAGGTCTCGGCGACTTGCAAATACTCGGGGTGGACGGCCGCCGAGACGAGGACGCGCGAGCGGCGGGTCACGCGCTCGGCCATCAAAACGGCCTCGGCCATCGCGGTCGAGCCGTCGTACATCGACGCGTTCGCCACGTCCATGCCCGTCAACTGGCAGACAAGGGTCTGGAACTCGAAGATGGCTTGCAACGTCCCCTGCGAAATCTCGGGTTGGTAGGGCGTGTAGGCGGTGAAGAACTCGGAGCGCTGGATGAGACTATCGACGATGGTCGGCGCGTAGTGCGAGTACGCGCCCGCGCCGAGAAAGCTCGGGCGGCGCGCGGCCGTGTTTTCGGCCGCCATCGACTCGAACAGTTCGAGCAACTCGATCTCGGACAGGGCCGCGGGCGTGTCGAGCGGGCGCTTGAGCAGAACGTCCGAAGGGATTGAGTCAAACAGCTCATCGGCCGAGCCGAGCCCGAGGCCGCGGAGCATCTCCTGCCGCTCTTCCGGCGAGTTAGGGATGTAGCGCACGGCCTTCTCTTACTCCAAAGACCCGATGTAGTCCTCGTACTCGGCCGCGGACAGAAGGCTATCCACCTCGCCGCGGTTCGAGAGGCGGACGCGCAGCATCCAGCCGTCGCCGTACGGGTCTGTGTTGACCTTCTCGGGCTCGTCGGTCAAAGACTCGTTGACCTCGGTGACCTCGCCCGCGATGGGGAGGAACAGCTCCGAGACGGCCTTGACCGACTCGACCGAGCCGAACGTGTCGTGCGCCGCGAAGGTCTCGCCCGCCTTGGGCAGCTCGACGTACACCACGTCGCCCAGCGAGTTCTGCGCGTGGTCGGTGATGCCGACCGTGCCCGTCTCGCCCTCGACCCTCAGCCACTCGTGATCCTTGCTGTAGTACAAGCCTTCGGGAACGTTTGCCATGTCTCTCCTCAGTTTTCAGTTTTCAGTTTTCAGTTTTCAGTAAAGCAACATTCCTTAGCTGAAAACTGAAAACTGAAAACTGACTACTTCTTCTCCCTCTTATAAAACGGCACGGGGACGATCTGCGCGGCGACTTTGCGGCCGCGTACGTCGATCTGGATTTCGCGGCCGACGGTCGCGTGTGCGGCGGGGACGTAGGCCATGCCGATGTTCTTCTTAAGGAAAGGCGCGGGGCTGCCGGAGGTGACTTGACCGGCGAGTTCGCCTTCGACGTACACGTCCTGACCGTCGCGCGCGATGCCACGCTCGGTGACCTCGAAGCCGACGAGCTTACGCGTGACGCCCTCCTCCTTCTGGCGCGCAAGCGCGTCGCGCCCCGTGAAGTCGCCCTTGTTCAATTTCGTGATCCAGCCGAGGTTGGCTTCGAGGAGCGTCGTCTCCTCCGTAATCTCGTGGCCGTAGAGCGCCATCCCGGCTTCGAGCCGCAGGGTGTTGCGCGCGGCGAGGCCGCAGGGCAGGACGCCGTCGGGCTCGCCGTAGCGGCCCACGTCGAGCATCTTTTGCCAGATGCGTTCGGCGTGCTCGGGCGCGGCGTAGACCTCGAAGCCGTCCTCGCCGGTGTAGCCCGTGCGCGAGATGATGGCGTCCACGCCGTCAACCTCTCCCTCACGGAAGTGGTAGTACTTGATCTCTTCGAGCGGAGTCTCGGTGAGTGTCCGGAGGATGTTGAGCGCCGAGGGGCCTTGCAAAGCAATCTGGCAGAAGTCCGCGGAGCGGTTCGTCAGTTGAACGTCTTCGTCGCCCCGGTGCGAGCTAATCCAGTCCCAGTCCTTCTCCGTGGTCGAGGCGTTGACGACGAGCAGAAGGTGCTCGGGGCCGAAGCGGTAGACGAGGAGGTCGTCCACGACCGTCCCTTGCTCCGTCGTCAGGGCCGTGTAATGCGCCTGACCGTCGACGAGTTTCGTCGCGTCGTTCGAGCAGAGGCGGTTAACAAAGGCGATGGCGCCAGGGCCGCGCACCTCGATCTCGCCCATGTGCGAAACGTCGAAGAGGCCGGCGCGCGTGCGCGTCGCCTGGTGCTCCTCGACCGTGCCGGCCGGGTACTGGACGGGCATGTCCCACCCGCCGAACTCGACCATGCGGCCGCCCAGTCGGCGGTGCATCGCGTTGAGGGGCGTCTGCTTCAGCGTGGTCGCGCTCACACCTGTTTCCTGCGTACTCCCGTTCAGTCTGCCGAACGAAATATTAAGTTTATTGGAACGAAGCTGAAACCTAACACGCCGCCCGAGAGGGCGTCAAGCGAGTGCCCGTGCGTGAGAATCGAGGGCGCACTCGAAGCCACGAGGAGGCAATCCGGTGCGGCGAAGCTGTTTAATTTCGGCCGCGCACGCGCTAGTATAAGGGTCGTGATGAGCACCACGTTCAGTCGGATCATGATGAGGGGCGTCGGGCGCGGACTCCTTCAAGCCTTCGCCTGTGCGCTGTTCGCAATCGGCATCTGCGCGGGCCCCGCGCGCGCGCAGGAGGGCGACCTGTCGGGCAGCGCCGGAGTCTTCATCGAGCCGAAGCGCGGGAAGGAAGTCCCGACGCGCGAGCGCGGCACGCCGGTGGATCTGGCGAAGGTGCCGCTCGATGATGC
>CAXTSK010000132.1:5018-10624 GCA_964246655.1 uncultured Pyrinomonadaceae bacterium | reverse complement strand
ATACAGGAGCGGCGCGTGCTCGGTGTGGGCGACGACCGAGAGGTGGACGTGCACGTCCGCGTCGTCGCCGCGACCAACCGCGACCTCGGCGAGCTTGTGCAGCAGGGCCGTTTCCGCGAAGACCTTTTCCACCGCCTCAACGCGCTCTCGATTCACCTCCCGCCGCTGCGGCAAAGGAAGGACGACATCGAGCCGCTAGTCGAGCACTTCCTCGACAAGCACCGACGGCCGGGGCTTGACGGACAGGCGCTCAGCGCCGGCCCCGAGTTCATCGACGCGCTCAAGCTGATGAGGCTGCCGGGGAACGCGCGCGAGCTGGAACACCTCGTCGCGCGCGTCGTCGGCGAGAGGGAGACGGCCGAGCCGCTCGGCCTCCTCGACCTGCCAGCCGACGCCTGGCGAGAACTCGCGGTCGGCGAGTCACAGGCGCAGGCGGCCGAAGTTATCGAAGCGCCTCCGACCTCGCCCGAAGAGCTGCGCGCGCAGCTCGCGCGCGTGCTCGACGCTAACGGCTGGAACCTCACGCGCTCGCTGGAATACTGCGAACGGCTTCTCTTAGAGTCTGCGCTTCGGCGCGCCGACGGCAACCAGACGCAGACCGCCAAGATGCTCGGCATCACCGCCCGCAGCGTCTACAACAAAGTCCGCAAGCATAACCTGCACTGACGCCGCCCCGGCTTAGCACGCCTCCGGAAAATCCGTTCCGCTCCCGGAAAAGTTCTTCCGTCCCGGCCCTCTCTCACGCGCGCCGTCAGGTGTGTCTTCACGCTCACACAAGGCTGAAATACAGGGAAGTATATTGCTCGACTACTGGCATGTCGGTTGCCAGGTGGCGCCCGCGAGAGCTGGCGATAAAACGGCAACTGCGACCTGGGTCACGCGGCTAAAATTGTGGACCTCTTAGATCAACATGTCCGGTTCAAAGTCGCAGACATCCACACGCCCCACCCTCTCGTCGTGCTGTACGAGCTGCACGGCAATGAACTGCTCGAAGGGCGCGTCGTAGACCTGTCCGACAGCGGCGAGCTGAAAGAGGCGTTCGCCGTCGTCGAGGTCGAGCAGGTGCGTCAATTCCTGATCGTCCCGGTGGCGCGTCTCGTCGTCGGCGAATAAGCGCGCAGCCCTTTCAGACCGCGGCGCCTCGGCCGTTACACCGCTTTCGTTACGCCGCTTTCCTCAGGCACACATGGCCGAACAGATCGCGAAAAAGGCGTCGCTGATGGGGCAGGTGATTGAAGACCTGAGCTACGAAGGGGTTGACCCACAGCGCCTGCGGGTCGAGATCGTCGGCGTCGCCAAACGGGCCTGGTACAAGGAGGGCGGCTACTTCTGTTTCAACGAAATTCCGCCCGGCCAGTACCGCGTGCTCGTCTCCGGCGAGCGCCTCCAGCCGCAGGAGTTCAACGTCACGCTGCCGCTCGTCGAACCGCTCCTCGGGCGCGCGGGCGACGACGAACTCATCGTCATCGTCAAGACGGTCAGCGCCTCCGACGGCAAGATCACCTTCGACCCCGTCAACATCAGGAGGGCCGTCCGCGCAGGGGCGACGGCGCGCGCCGCGGGCTTCACCTCGAAGCTCGCCGCGACGCTTGAGCCGGGTAAGGTCTCCGGCGCGAAGCTTGAGAGCGTGCAGGGTCTAAACGCGGGCGCGGTGCTGAGGCTCGTCCGCGGCGTGGCCGTCCGCCTGAAGTTCGACCCTTACTTCCAGCCGCCCCCCGGGTGGACGCAGCTCGTCGGGCGCGTCGAGCACAAGGACATCCCGGGCCTCGCCCTGCCGGGCGTGCAGGTGCGCTTGGAGAAGGTCAACGACGTGGACGTGGAGACGGCGGGCGTCGCGGGCGTGAGCGTCGCCACCGTGGACATCGCCGGGAAGCAGGTCGTCCTCGGCACGGACGGCGACGTGAAGGCCGTCACCAACAGCAAGGGGGACTTCTGCCTGTACTTCAACCGGGGCGACATCACCGCCGTGACGCTCTCTGCCAGCCTGCTCAACTACAAGACGAAGAACCAGAACTTGACGGTCGTCACGGGCGGTCGTAACCGGGCCGAAATCTTTCTGGAGAGAAGCTAAGGAGTGAAACATGCCAACCGTAAAAAACTTGAGCTACGGGCACCTCAGCATCGCGCGGGCTGACAAAGACCCGCTGTCGCTGGGGCCGCGCGAGACGGCCGACATCTCCGACGTGGAGTTCGACTCCGACGAGATTCAAAGACACCTTCGGGACAGGCGGATCGCGGTCATTCCGGGGGCGCAGGCCGACAGGGGGGGGACGCACCGGGCGGCCGGGGGGCATGCGGGGGGCCCCGGCCCCCCGGGGGGGCCCCCCCCGCGCGGGGGGGGGGCGACCCCCGCGCCGAGACAGGAGGAGGGTCGGGGCCGTCCACACCGACCGAATGAGCGCAACCGAATCCGAGACGATATGGAGGTCGTAGGTCATGCCTGAATACTTGTCGCCAGGAGTCTACATCGAAGAGCTCGCCGGCCCGAAGCCGATCCAGGGCGTCGGCACCTCGACCGGCGCTTTCGTCGGCATCGCCGAGCGGGGGCCGATCAACAGCCCGCAACTCATTACCAACCTGACCCAGTACGGCGATGTCTTCGGCAGCTTCACGCCGAAGGCGTTTCTCGCCTACGGCGTGCAGCACTTCTTCATCGAAGGCGGCACGCGCTGCTACGTCGTGCGCGCCTTCAAGCCGAGCGGCGCGCCCACCGCCCAGGACCCGACGCCCGATGTCTCGCGCGCCGACCTGTTCACGCTCACGGGCAACACCGGCGACCTCGCGATGAGCGTGCTCGCCAGCAGCGAGGGCGCGTGGGGCGACCGCGTCTCCGTGCTGGCGAGCACGGCCGGGTTCGACCCCGAAGCCGACCCGCAGAACGACCCGCGCTTCAAGCTGAGCGTCTTCATCGACGGCGCCCCCACGCCCGTCGAGGTCTTCGACCAGTTGTCGATGAACGAGTTCGACGGCGCCACCGACTTCCCGAACCCCGACCACGTCGAGGTCAGGATCAACGGCGTCTCCAAGTACATCACCGTCATCGACAACACCACCGACCGCCAGAAGATCGCGCCGCCCTTCTTCACGACGACGGCCGTCAAGCTGACGGGCGGCTCGGACGGCGCGCCGCTCGGCGCGACCGCGAGCAACTTCAAGCCGTCCGACCTCATCGGCGGCGTCTCCACCGCGCTCGCGCCGGCCTCGGGCCTGAACGCCTTCGACGCCGTGGACGACATCAACATCGTCGCCATTCCCGACCTCGTCAACCCCGGCTTCGCCTCGGACGACGCGCGCGCGGCCACGCTCCTGGCGCTCACCTACTGCACGAACCGCAAGGACTGCTTCTTCGTGGCCGACACGCCGGGCGGCCAGTCGCCGCAGAACGCGCTGGCGTACAAGCGGGGCCAGACCCCCTTCGCGGGCTCCGCCTTCAACTCGAAGTTCGGCGCGCTCTACTACCCTTGGATTTACGCCGTCGATCCCATCACGGGCAAGCAGAAGCTTTTGCCGCCGTCGGGCGCTGTCGCCGGGTCTTATTCGGCGGCCGACGTGCGCGTCGGCGTGCACAAGGCGCCGGCCGGCACCGAGGACGGCTACCTCAACGCCGCGTCCGACATCGAGCGCATCATCACGAAGGGCGAGCAGGACACGTTGAACCCCGAGGGCGTCAACGTCATCCGCAAGTTCCCCGACGCGGGCGTCGTCATCTGGGGCGCGCGCACCGTGTCGAGCGACCCCGAGTGGCGCTACGTCAACGTGCGCCGGCTCTTCAACTTCCTCGAAGAGTCGATCCTCAAGGGGACGCAGGGGCTCGTCTTCGAGCCGAACGACAAGAGCCTCTGGAAGCGCATCATCCGCGACGTGGGCGCGTTCCTGAAGATTCAGTGGATGGAAGGGAAGCTGGTCGGCGACAAGCCGGAGAAGGCTTTCTTCGTCAAGTGCGACGAGGAGACCAACCCGCCCGAGATCGTGGACGCCGGGATGGTCGTCACGCTCATCGGCGTCGCGCCGTCGAAGCCGGCCGAGTTCGTCATCTTCCGCATCCGGCAGACACGCGCCGGCGGGGCCGCCGAGGAGTAGGGCGCGCGGGCGTTCAAGCGGAGAGCGCGCGCCGGGGCGGGCCGCGCGCTCTCCCCACTAAAGACGACGAGGAGAAAACGTATGGCAAGGAGAGCGACCGACCCGTTTGCTTCGTTCAACTTCAAGCTCGAAATCGAAGGCATCACCGTCGCCGGGTTCAGTGAGGTGACGGGGCTCAACCAGGAGTCGAACGTCATCGACTACCGCGAGGGGCAGGAGGGCATCACGCCGCGCAAGCTGCCCGGCCTGAACAAGTTCGGCAACATCACTTTGAAGCGCGGCATCAGCCCCGACCTCTCGGTCTACAACTGGCGCAAGACCGTCACCGACGGCGACATCGAGCGGCGCAACGCCTCCATCGTGCTGCACAACGAGAAGCACGAGGAGGTCGTGCGCTGGAACCTGGTCAACGCGTGGCCGAGCAAGTACGTCGGCCCCGACCTGAAGGCCAACGCCAACGAAGTCGCCATCGAGTCGATTGAGCTGACCCATGAGGGCGTGGAGAGGGCCTGATGCTGCAAACAGAGTACGCGTTCACGCTGCCGAAGGGCTACATCGACAAGGACGGCAACCTGCACCGACAGGGCGTGATGCGCCTGGCTAACGCCAAGGACGAGATCGCGCCGCTGCAAGACCCGCGCGTGCAGCGCAACTCTGCCTACCTCGTCGTCATCCTGCTCTCGCGGGTCGTCACCAAGCTCGGCGAGCTTTCGGACGTGAACCCGGCCGTCGTCGAGAACCTCTTCTCCGCCGACCTGGCCTACCTGCAAGACCTCTACCGGCGCATCAACTCGAACGGCCACTCGCGCGTGAAGCTCACCTGTCCCGAGTGCGAAAACTCTTTCGAGGTCGAAGAGTCGGAACTACTGGGGGGAGAACCGCCGGAGGGATAGCCCGCTACCCCCTGGGCCAACTGGCCCAGGAGGTAGCTTACATCGCCTACCACTTCCACTGGCCGAAGGAAGAGATCGAGCACATGTCCCACCTCGAACGCCATCGGTGGGTCGAGGAGATTTCGCGCATCAACCGGGAGATCAACGAGTCCGCCGCTGAGTAATAGAAGCGCATTAACAGCGCAGCGGCGACCCTCGGCCCGTCCCGTCAACGGTCATGCTGAACCTAACAACGCCGGGCGTCTACATCAGGGAGGTCGAGGTCGTGCCGCCGCCGGCCGTGCGGATGGACGTGGCCGGCTTCGTCGGCCAGGCGGATCGCGGCCCCCTGAACTACCCGCAGCCCTTGACGAGCTGGGGGCAGTTCCGCGATGTCTTCGGCGACTTCAACGGCTACAGCTATCTCGCCTACAGCGTCTTCGGCTTCTTCCGCAACGGCGGCGTGCGCTGCTACGTCGTGCGCGTCGCGCACGAAGACGCGGCGCGCGCCGCGACTGTGCTGAAGGCCCGCGGCGGCGGGGTGATGGTGGAGGAAGGGCTGTTGGAGCGCGGCGCGGTGGAGCGCGTGTGCGGCGTGCACAACTGGCGTAGGGCGCCGGGAGGGCAGTTCAGCGGGCGCGAGGGTCCGATCAT
>CAXTSK010000132.1:0-5008 GCA_964246655.1 uncultured Pyrinomonadaceae bacterium | reverse complement strand
GGCACCTCGCACCCGGGCGTGGCCCCCGAGGGGGCGCGCCGCGGGCGGGGGCGCCCCGCGCGGGCGGCCGACGTGAAGAAGGGCGACACGGGCGCGACCTTCAAGTCGGTCGCGGGCCTCGCGGGCGCCGGGTCGAAGCCGGAGGACGAGCCGGACACGGTGACGCTCGTCCACAAGCGCGACCCCGTCCGCGAGAAGTTCACCGTCAAGTCGATTGATTACAAAACGGGCGTGGTCAAATTCGCCTCGCCCGTCGCGAGCGACTCGGGCTTCCCCGAGGGCAGCAGCGTGGTCGCCCGCGGCGTCAAGCTGGTCTTCCGCTACAGGCAGGACGGCGCGCTCGTGCGCGAAGAGGTGTTCGACAACCTCTCTTTGAGCGCGGAGCACGAGCGCTACTTCGTCGCGGTCATCAACGGCGACCCCGTGGAGCGCGACTACACGAAGAGGATCAGGAACGGCCAATCCATCCTCGTGCGCGTCGAAGACCTGTCGGCGGGGAAGGGCAGCGCGAGCCCGCGGCTCAAGCGCGTCGAGGAGGACGACGACAAGAACGAGGAGCCGTTGCAGCCGCGAGGGGGCGGCGGCGACGACCCCTCGAAACTCGACGCGCGCTACTTCACGGGCGACGACTCGGGCGCATACTTCCGCCCGCAGCCGCCGAACCCGAGCCCGCAACAGACGGAGGAGATTAGAGAGAAGCTGTTCGGGCTCGCGGCCTTCGAGGCCGTGGACGAGATCGGCTCGGTCGCCGTCCCCGACCTCGTCATCCCGGACTTCTTCAAGCTCATCCCGCCGACGCAAATCTCTGAGAGCGGCATCATCTTCAGCCGCCTGCCGGTCTCGGCGCTCACGCCCGACAAACTCCCGAACCTCAGGACGGGGCAGGGGAGCATGCTCTCGCACTGCCAGAAGTTGGGCGACCGCTTCGCCATCCTCGACTCACCGCGCGGCGCCGAGACGGGCAAGGGCGCGAACCGCATCGAGGAGTGGCCCGACCACTTCCGCCTCGCGCCCTATTCGAAGTACGGCGCGCTCTACTATCCCTGGCTGCGCGAGAAGGCGGCCGACTTCGCGGGCCGCGACCTGTTCGTGCCGCCGAGCGGCCACGTCGCGGGCGTCTACGCGCGCGTCGAGAATCGCGAGGGCGTCGGGCGCGCTCCGGCGAATGAACCGCTCGACGGCGTCGTCGAATTCGAGTTCTGTCTGAACGACACGCAGCAGTCCGTTCTCAACCCGAAGGGCGTCAACTGCCTGCGCAGCTTTCCCGGTCGCGGCCTCCTCGTGTGGGGCGCGCGCACGCTCAGCCCCGACCCGCTCTGGCGCTACGTCAGCGTGAGGCGTCTAGCCTTAGCCATCATCAAGCAGATTCTCGTCAACCTGCGCTGGACGGTCTTCGAGCCGAACGACGCGGCGCTCTGGCGGAGGATTACGGACGAGCTGTCCGTCTACATGCGCGACCTGTTCCGGCGCGGGGCTCTGGCCGGGGCGAGTCCCGAGGAGGCTTTCTTCATCAAGTGCGACGCCGAGACCAACACGCCCGACGTGGTCGCCGCCGGGCAGGCCGTCACCGAGGTCGGCTTCGCACCGGCCCGGCCCGCCGAGTTCGTCCACGTCACCATCAAGCGCACGACCGAGTCGGTCTCGGTGCGGGAGAGGAGTTAGGGCAACCGCATGGCGAGAAGAGAGCAGGACCCGTTCGGCAACTTCCGCTTCAAGGTGAAGCTCGGCAACGTTGAAGTCGCGGGCTTCGCCGAATGCACGGGGCTCAACGTCGAGACAAAGGTCTTCGAGTACAAGGAGGGCGGGAACAACGCGACGACGCTCAAGTTCCCCGAGCCCTCCACCTACGGCAACGTCACGCTCAAGCGCGGCGTCACCAACTCGAACGAGCTGCTCTCGTGGCAGCTCGACGTAGCGACCGGCACCTTCAGCAAGAACAAGCGGTCGGGCAACCCGACCGTCACCGTCACGCTGATGAACGAGAAGGGCGACCCCGTGAAGGGCTGGAACCTCATCCGCGCCTTCCCCGTCAAGTGGGTCGGCCCCGACTTCAAGGCTTCGGCCAGCGAGGTCGCCATCGAGACCCTTGAGATCGCGCACGAGGGGATTCAGATTTCGAGTTGAGAGGCCGCCGCGGCCTTCTACAGACTATGAGCAGCTCGTCTGTCATCAGCGACGTGACACAGACCCTTGAGGAGCTACTGATCGACGGGCAGCTCCCGAAGAACACGTTCGACGTGTCGCTCAAGTCGCCGGCCGACGAGCAGGTCACGACCTCGATGAAGCCGAAGGTCAACCTCTTCCTCTTCCGCGTGAGCGAGAACCCCTTCGCCAGGAACCAGGACTGGCAGCCCGTCAACGTAGACACGCTCCGCTACCCGCCGCTCGCGCTCAACCTCGCCTACGTGCTGACGCCCTACGCCGAGAACAAGCTCGACGAGCAGCGCGTCTTCGGCGAGGCCATGCGCGTGCTCTACGAGAACTCGATCATCCCGGCCGCGGCGCTGCGCGGCGGGCTCGAAAACACGGCCGAGGAGTTGAAGGTTGACCTCTGCCAGATGACGCTCGAACAGCAGACGCAGGTCTGGAACGCGCTGGGCCAGCCCTACCGCCTCTCGGCCTGCTACGAGGTGCGGATGGTATTCATCGATTCGGCCAACGAGCGCGTCGCCACGCGCGTCTCGCAACCGGTCTTCGACCTTTCGCGCCACGACTGAAACGAACAAGCATGTCCGCCTACCGCAACAGCCGCGAACACCTCTTCGAAGAGTTGCGCCGCCTCGACCTCGTGCGCAACCTGGCGGTGGCGCGGCAGCGGCGCGACCCGACGCTCGCTGGCTTCAACGAGTTCCGCGGGCTCTTCATCTCCGAAGACGAGATCGACAAGCTGCTGTCGGGCGCGGGCGGGCGGGCGGCGGAACAGGCGGGGGACGTTGACGAAGAGGTTGTGAGGTTGCAGGAGGCCGTCGAGCACGCCGGTCGGCGCTGCGCCGCGCTCGTCGCCGAGTCTGCGCGGCAAGGCGTGAGCCTCGCGCTCGAAAGACTTACACGTCTGTTCCGCCTCTCGGGCTTCGACGTTGACGCGCTGCTCGTCTGCCTCGCGCCGGAGCTGAACGTGAGGTACGGGAAGCTTTACGCCTACCTTCAGAACGACGTGACGCGCAAGGCGCCGACGGCCGACCTCATCCTCAACCTCTTCTGCCGCTCGCTCTCGGAGAAGCTCGACGCGCGCACGCGCCTCATGGGCGCCGCGCCGCTCCTCAGGCACCAGCTCATACGCTACGCGGGCGAAGAGCACAGCGATACGCCGACACTCTTGACGCGCGCGCTGGTCGCGGACGAACGAATCCTGAACTACCTGCTCGACGTTGACGCGCCGGACGCGCGCCTCGCGCCCTTCGTCAGAGTCGTGCAGCCGTCCGCCGAGTTGGGCGAGCTGCTGCTGCCGGACGGCATGGCCGAGGGGCTCGCGCGACTCTTCCGCGCGGCGAACGCGGCCACGGCCGAGGGCGTCGGCGGCGCACTCGCGTTCATCTTCGACGGCCCGGCCGGGACGGGGAAGGAGTTCGCGGCCGAGGCTTTGTGCCGCGACACGGGCTGCGGTCTGCTGGTCGCGGACGTGCACGCGATGTCGAAGGCTGACGCCGGTCTGGCGCGTTTGCTCGCGCGACTTTTCCGGGAGGCGCGCCTGCGCCGCGCCGCCGTCTACCTCGACGGCGCGGAGACGGTGCTCGGCGAGGGCGAGCATGAGATGAGCGCGCGCCGCACACTGCTCGCGGCGCTCGAAGAGTTCGAGGGCGTCGCCGTCCTCGGGAGCCGCGAGCCCTGGCACCCTTCCGAGGGCGCGCCGGCCGGTCGCTTCTTCCACGTCACGCTCCCCGCGCCCGACTTCGACGCGCGCCAACAGCTCTGGCAGAGGTTCCTCGCGCGCGAAGGCGCCGCGGCCTCGAATGAGATTGAGGTGGAGGCGCTGGCCGACAAGTTCGCCTTCACGGCGGGCCGCATCCGCGACGCCGTCGCAGAGGCGCGTCAGCGCGCGCTCCTGCGCGATGGCGCGGGCTTCCGCATCACGACCGCCGACCTTTACCACGCCTGCCGCGCGCAGTCGAGCAAGAAGCTCATGTCGCTCGCGCGCAAGATCACGCCGCTCTACACGTGGCGCGACATCATCCTGCCGCCCGACCAGTTGGAGCATTTGCGCGAGGTCTGCGCGCACGCCAAGCACCGCCAGAAGGTCTTCGCCGAGTGGGGCTTCGGCGGGAAGATTTCGTTGGGCAAGGGCTTGAGTGCGCTCTTCGTCGGCCCCTCGGGGACGGGCAAGACGATGGCGGCCGAAGTCATCGCGGGCGAACTCAATCTCGACCTCTTCAAGATCGATTTGTCATGTCTCGTCAGCAAGTACATCGGCGAGACGGAGAAGAACCTGAGCCGCGTCTTCGAGGAGGCCGAGCAATCGAACGCCATCCTCTTCTTCGACGAGGCCGACTCGGTCTTCGGCAAGCGCAGCGAGGTGAAAGACTCGCATGATCGCTACGCCAACATCGAGGTCAACTACCTCTTGCAGCGGATGGAGGAGTACGAGGGCGTCGTCATCCTCGCCAGCAACTACCAGAAGAACATCGACGAAGCCTTCACACGCCGCATCCGCTTCATCGTCGAGTTCCCGTTCCCCGACGACGACTACCGACGGCGCATCTGGGGGAAAGTCTTCCCCGAGCACACGCCGCTCGGCGAGGACATCGACTTCGACTTCCTCGCGCACAAGCTCAAGCTCTCGGGCGGCAACATTCGCAACATCGCGCTGGGCGCCGCCTTCCTCGCCGCGGGCAACGGCGGGCGCGTCGAGATGGGGCACGTCATCGGCGCCGCCAAGCGCGAATTCCAGAAGATGGGCCGGCTGCTCGTCAGGGCCGACTTCGACGAATACTTCGACCTCGTCGGCAGCGCGGAGGCGATGTGATGAGAGACCACGACCGCGAGACGCAGAAGGACGGGGCGCAGAGGCAGC
>CAXTSK010000131.1:0-10701 GCA_964246655.1 uncultured Pyrinomonadaceae bacterium | reverse complement strand
CATTGTCTCGCGTGCCGGTGGAACTGCAAGCCGCCCAACCAGTCATTCAACCCGATTCGCCCTTAGCGTTGCTCTCATGCCAGGTTGCCTGCGCGCTCGCGGGTTAACTCCGGCCTTGCGCCGCTTCGCATCTGTACAGTTGGAGGATAAGTGAGAGAATGTCATATCATCAACAATGGCAGGATTACAGGAGACGAAGCCGTATCCGGCTGAAAACGACAACCCTGACGAAGCTCTAAAAGCATTGAAGCCGACGTGAGAATTTCAGGAGAAAATCATCTTGAGAAGAATGGGTTTGAGAGTCGGAATCTCGCTGCTGATTATAGGAGTTATCGGCGGCGGCATTTGTCTGCTGCTGCCTTCGTTGACGAACAACCGCGTTCGTTTCAGCCTGGCGGCGTTAGGATTGATACCGGCGGGCGTCTTCTTTCTGCTCGGTTTCGTATTCACGATTCTTTCGGTGATTTTTAGTATCAGGGCGAAGAAAGTCGCCGCGGCGTATAGGTCTCAGTTGCAGCCGGAAGGCATTGTGCTGTTTGAGGAAGACGTAAAGGGTTCGATGACGTTTCGCAACTTTCGCAGTCCCGACAGATATGCCAGTTGGAGAAAAGTCTTAATCACATCGCTCATCGCTTTGACGAAAACGCGCCTGCTGGCTCTCAAAGGCTCCAGCCCGATTATCGACGTTCCTTTCACGGACGAACGCCTGCGGCGCATGAAATTTTCGCTCGAAGGCGAGAAGACTTTGCTCGTCGCGTTCGACGCGAATCTTTTTCAGCCCGAATGGTCGGGCGAGATCGAGTATCGGTTTAAAACGTCGCGGGCAAAACTCCTTCTGGACTCATTGCCAAAATGAACATCGCCCTTCAATCATTCCTCAGCCGACGTGCCTCCGCGGGTATCATCTGCAAAGACGGATAATCAGCCTGGCAGATTCCTTAAATCACTCAACACCTCGTCCGGCTTCCACTCGTTGCCGCGGTATATCTTAAGCAGCTTGCCGTCGGGCGTGATGACGGCCGTGCGCAGCGAGTGGATGACCTGATCGCCCTCTGCCTTGTAGGTCAGCCCGAGGAACTCGGCCAGCCGCCTGATCTCGGCCGGGTCGCCGGTCGCGAAGTCCCAGTTGTCGAACTTGCCGCCCGCGTAAGTTCTGCCGTAAGCCTTGAGCACCTCGGGCTTGTCGTACTCGGGGTCGAGCGTCACGCTCAGAAGGTGCGCGTGCTTACGCAGCGCCGCGTCCCCGAGGATGGCCGAGTTGAGCTGCGCGAAGTTGGCGCTCATCAGCGGGCAGTAGTCGGGGACGGGGCAGCGCGTGTAGACGAAGGTGATGACGACGGCGCGTCCCCTGAGCTGCTTCAGGCTCAAGGGTCGTCCGTCCTGGTTGAAGAGCTTCACGTCCGGCACTTCCGAGCCGGGCTGCGGCTCGTTTGAGTTCGCGGGCGGGGTGGTGGTGCCGCCGTTGAGTCCCTTCGTGATGACCGGGTTGTCGAGCCACGCCCCGTCGTCGTCGATAACGAGCGAAGCCTGCAACTGGTCGCCGGCTTCCAGAACCTTGAGCGCCTCCGCGTCGCGCAGGGGGAAGGGCATCGTCATGGCGGCCATGTATCCCTTCACCTCCTCGTGCTCGACCGTGACCTCGCCCTTCGCGCGGTCAACCGAAACGACCTTGCCCTTGAACTCGTAGCGGTGCTCGTTCGCGGGCTTCTGCGAACAACCGTGGAGGAGGAATGAAACGAAAATGACGGCCGTAAGTTTAAGGAGAAGTCTGCGGGGGGAATGACTCATGCGCCAATTGTGTCGCAGCCGCGCGGCCGCGCGCAACCGTACCTGCTTCAAAGATGACCCTTTCACGCGCGCCGCGCGAGATGTGCTAGGATGTCGTCCAACCTCCGATGGAAACAACAGCACAGCCGAACGTACAGACGAAGGCGAGCAGGCTCGACGGCTCGCGCGCGGCCGCGGAGATCAAGCAGGAGGTCGCGGAAGAGGCCGGGCGCCTGCTCCGAGAGCACAACGTCCGGCCGCGGCTCGTGACCGTCCTCGTCGGCGACGACCCGGCGTCCGCCGTCTACGTGCGCAACAAGGTTCGCACGTGCGAGGAGCTGGGACTCGCCTCCGAGCACCACCACCTGCCCGCCGACACGCCCGCGGAACGTTTGCTCGGGATGGTCGCGGAGTTCAACGCGCGCGAAGACGTTGACGGCCTCCTCGTACAGCTCCCGCTCCCGAAGCACATGGACGAGTCGGCCGTCATCGAGGCCATCGACCCCGCGAAAGACGTGGACGGCTTCCACCCCGTCACGGTCGGGCGCATGATGCAGCGGCGGCCGACGCTTCTGCCGTGCACGCCCGCGGGCATCGTCGAACTGCTCGCGCGCGAGGGCGTGAAGATCGCGGGCGCGCGCGCCTGCGTCGTCGGGCGGAGCAACATCGTGGGCCGCCCCGTCGCCGAACTGCTCCTGCAAAGGGACGCGACCGTCACCATCTGCCATTCGCGCACGGGCTGCCTGCCCGAGGTGACGAGGGAGGCGGACATCCTCGTCGTCGCCATCGGACGGCCGGGCTTCATCCGCGGCGAGCACGTCAAGCCGGGCGCGACCGTCATCGACGTGGGCATGAACCGCGTGACGGACGAGGACGAAGTGAAAGCACTCTTCGGCGACGACGCGCCGCGTCGTCTTGAGACTTTAGCCAAGCGCGGCTACACGCTCGTCGGCGACGTGCACCCGGCCGAGGTCGAGCGCGTCGCCGGCCGGCTCACGCCCGTCCCCGGCGGCGTCGGCTTGCTCACGGTGGCGATGCTGATGAAGAACACCGTCAAGGCCGCGCGCCTCCGACGGGGGCTGTAGTCTCACACGCTTATGTTGCGAGTCGGGCTGACCGGGTCGATTGCGGTTGGGAAGTCTTACGTCTCGGGCGTGCTGACGGAGTTGGGTTGTCACGTCGTGGACGCGGACGTGGTGGCGCGGCGCGTGGTGGAGCCGGGGTCGGAGGGCTTGCGCAGAATCGTCGAGGCGTTCGGCGACTGGGTCTTGAGGCCGGACGGGACGCTCGACCGCGCGGCCACGAGCGCCGTCATCTTCAAGGACGGCGCGAAGCGCGAGCTTATCAACTCTCTGCTGCATCCGCTGATCATCGCGGAGCAGGACGAGCTGTTGCGGCAGTGGGAGCGAGAAGACCCGCGCGGCATCGGCGTCGTTGACGCGGCCTTAATAATCGAGTCGGGCGGGCACGGGCGTTTCGACAAGCTGGTCGTCGTCCACTGCCGCCCGGAGGTGCAGCTCGAACGCCTGATGCAGCGCAACGGCTACACGCGCGAGGAGGCCGCCGCGCGCATCAGCGCGCAGATGCCGCAGGAGGAGAAGCTGCGCTACGCCGACTTTAAGATAGACACTTCGGGTGATTACGAGGAGACGCGCAGGCAGACCGAGGAGGTCTACGCGGAGCTACGCAGGTTGGCCGAGGCGGAAGCCCGACCGTGAGGGAGGGCGTCTCGATTATTGATGAAAGTCGTCGGGAAGAAAATCAACGGCCTTGGGTTGGCGAAGGACGCGCGTGGCGTGAGGCTGTGGGTGTCGGTCGTCGTGTCGTCGGCGCTGCTGCTCGGGGGCTGCTTCAGGGAGGAGAAGGGCGAGCGCTTTTACGGGAAGGTCTCCGTGCCCGCAGCGCAGGAGTTTCGCTGGAGCGACGGCGGGCTCCCCAAAGTCTTCGACCCGGCGCGCGCGGCGGCCCCGCCGGACACGGACGCGGTGCGCGCGCTCCTTGAAGGGCTGACCGAGTACGAGCCGGGGAGCCTGCTTCCCGCGCCCGCAGTCGCAAGTCGCTGGGAGCCGGCCAACGGCGGGCGGCGTTGGACGTTCCACCTGCGCGAGGGCGCGCGCTGGACGAACGGCGACCCCGTGACGGCGCAGGACTTCGTCCGCTCATGGCAACGCACACTGCGGCTCGGCGAGCGAGCGCCGCACGCCGCGCTGCTCTCGAACATCGAAGGCGCGTGGTCGCTCACGACGCAACCGTTGGAGAAGGAGCAGGGCGGCGCGCCGGTCGAAGACGAAATGGCCGCGGTCAAACGTTCGCACGAGGGCGAGGCCGCGAGGGGCTCGGGCGCGAAGCAGCCCGCGCGGCCGAAGGCGTTCGGCGTGGTCGCGTTGGACACGCGGACGTTGCGCGTGACGCTCAACCGGCCGGACATGAACTTCCCGGCGCTCGTCGCGCACCCCGTCTTCCGGCCGGTGCACGAGCTGAGTCCGGAGGCCGTGCTGCCCGAACTTCTGGACGAACAAAGGCTAAGCGGTGAGCAGGCAGAGCCGGGCATCGTGACTAACGGCGCCTTCAGCCTGTCGCGGCTCGCGGGCGACAGCGTCGAGCTTGCGCGCGCGGAGAGTTATTGGGACGCCGCGTCCGTTCAGCTCGAACGTGTGCGCTTCGTGGACAGGGGCGACACGGAGTCGGCGCTCGCCGCCTACCGCGCGGGCGAGGTCGATGTCGTCTCGAACGCGGCGGTCGAGCCTCTGGCCGTCAAGCTGCTCACGCCTTACGAAGACTTCCACCGCGAGACCTTCGCCGCGCTCAACTACTACCGCTTCAACACCGCGCGCCCGCCCTTCGACGACGTGCGTGTGCGGCAGGCGCTCGCCTTCGCGCTCGACGTGGAGCGCCTGAGCAAGGACACGCTCGGCGGCGCGACCGAGCCGACGCGCACGTTCATTCCGGCACCCGTGGAGGAAACGGGCGAGGGGACTGGTGTCACCCGGGACACGAACGATAATGAAAGCGGCGCGCCGGGCTTCGAGCACAACGTCGAGCGCGCGCGGAAGCTGCTCGAACAGGCGGGCTACCCCGGCGGCGAGCACTTCCCGCGCGTGCGCCTGCTCGTCAACCGCAACGAGCAGCAGCGGCTCGTCGCGCAGGCCGTCGCGCGCATGTGGCGCGAGGCGCTCGGCGTCGAGACGGAGATTGTCGTGCGCCCGTGGGAGGAGTACGAGGCGATGCTGCGCGCGGGCGACTACGACGTGGCGCGCCGCAGCCTCGTCATGCAGACGACCGATGAGGAGACGAACATGCGCCAACTCTTCGGCGAGGCCGGTGAAGCGCAGGCCGTCCCTTCGGAAGTCGAGACGGCGCCTTCGTCAACGCCCGCTGCCGCGCCGGGCGTTGTTGATGGCGCTTCCGACGCCGCGCGCGCGCAGGCGAGGCCGACGCCCGCGGCCCTGACGGAGGCGCAGGCTCTACGCGAGTTGCCGGCCATCCCGCTCCACTTCGCCTCCTCCTACGCGCTCGTCAAGCCCTACGTCGATGGATTCGAGTCCAACCTTTTGGACACGCCCTCGCTCAAGCACGTCCGCATCAATCGCGACTGGCGACCGCCCGCGGCCGAGCAGTCCGCCCGGTTCGCGCGCGCCGCGAAACGCTGACGCACAAACGCTCGAACGTGCAACGGCCGGAGCCCCGAAGCGCATCGTTATTAGCATCGCACTTCATCCTTGATTGACCGTGCGGGGCGTGGTAAGTTCGGTGACGGTCTGATAAGCCGTACAAGTTAATCTTCGTCCCCCAACGCCCCGACCAGCGCCGCCCCCGTCTCGGTTGAAGCAGGAGTACACGGCCATGACCGAAAGAAAGTCCGCGCGCATTCTGGCCCTCGCCATCGTCTCTGCCCTGCTCCTCGTCGCCTGCGGGCCGCCCGTCCAGAAGTCGGACTTCTTCGGCAAGGTCGAGGCGCCGTCGGGCCAGACGCTCCGCTACATCACGGGCTCCGAGCCCGAGTCGCTCGATCCGCAGATGAGCTCGGGGCAGCCCGAGGCGCGCATCGACATCGCACTCTACGAGGGCCTGGTCGAGTACCACCCGAAGACGATGGAGCCCATCCCCGGCGTCGCGGAGAGTTGGAAGGTCAACGGGAACGCCTCCGAGTTC
The DNA here is from genome assembly GCA_964246655.1 of uncultured Pyrinomonadaceae bacterium. GTDB lineage: Bacteria > Acidobacteriota > Blastocatellia > Pyrinomonadales > Pyrinomonadaceae > QHXN01. The sequence goes on along the minus strand of CAXTSK010000131.1, from coordinate 4,782 downwards.
GTCTTCTCCCTCCGCAAGAACGCCAAGTTCTCGAACGGCGACCCCATCACCGCGCGCGACTTCGTCTACACCTTCAGGCGCGGCCTCCGGCCCGAACTCGCCTCGCGCGTCGCCTTCCTCGCGTGGGAGATTAAGAACGCCGAAGCCTACAACACCGGCGGCGCCTTCGTCCGCGACCCGAAGACCGGGCGCTTCGTCCTCGCCTCCGAGGCGGCCGAGTCCGGCGGCGCGCCGGAGCAGGCGTCCGCGCCCGTCACCGGCGAAGACGCTGCGCCCGACACAGAGTTCCATCGGCGCATGCACGAGCCCGACCGCCTCTTCGTCCCGGCGGACGAGAAGGACAGGGAGAAGGCTTTCAAGGCCAGCCCGAAGCTGGCCGCGCTGGTCGAGGGCAAGGAGTTCGTCCCCGCCAAGGCCGAAGACGTGGGCGTCGAAGCGGTTGACGACTACACTTTGCGCATCACGCTCCGCCAGCCCGCGCCCTACTTCATGGGGCTCGTCCAGCACCAGTTCTTCCGCGTCGTTCACGAGAAGACCGTCGAGCAGTTCGGCGTCAACTGGACGAAGCCCGGCAACATCGTGACGAGCGGCACGCACATGGTCGCCGAGCACAAACCCTACAACCAGCTCGTCGTCGTCAAGAACCCTTACTACTGGGACGCCGACAAGGTGCGGCTCGACAAGATCGTCTTCTACCCGCTCGATGACCAGACGACGATGATGAATCTTTATAAGGCGGGCGAGGTGGACGCGACCTACAACCACACCGTCCCCGCCGCGTGGCTGCGGGCCGGCCTGCGCCAGGCGGCCGACTACATGGACGCGCCGGAGAACGGCTCGCAGTACTGGCAGATCAACACCACGGCGGCCCCCATGAACGACAAGCGCGTGCGCAAGGCGTTCGCGATGGCTATTGACCGCGACGCGTTGGAGAAGTTCCGCGTCGTCTCGAAGGCCAACAGCGTCTTCGTCCCCTCCGGCATCCTCCACGGCTACACGAGCCCGAAGGGGCTCGACTTCGACATCGAGGGGGCCAAGCGGATGCTGGCCGAGGCCGGCTACAAGGACGGCGCGGGCAACTTCGACCCGAAGAAGTTCCCGGCCAACTCCATCGAGGTCATCTACAACACGAGCGAGTCGAACCGGCAGGTCGCCGAGTTCGTCCAGTCGCAGTGGAAGCAGAACCTCGGCGTCACCATCCCTCTGCGCGCCATCGAGTGGAAGACCTTCGTCCCGACGCGCGCCAAGCTCGAATACAAAGGCTTCGCGGGCGGCGCCGGGTGGTCGGGCGACTACATGGACCCGTATACCTACCTCGGGCTCTTCGCCACCGAGGGCGGCGACAACGGGACGGGCTGGTACGAGACGAAGTTCGTCGAGATGCTCAACGCGGCGAACCGCGAGCCCGACCAGGCGAAGCGCTACGAGATGCTCTCGAAGGCCGAGGCGTACCTGCTCGACGAGGCGCCCATCATCCCGCTGCTCAAGCCCGCGACGAGCTGGATGAAGAAGCCCTACGTCAAAGGCATGTACCCGAACCCGGCGACGCTCCACGCGTGGAAGTTCGTCTATATCGAGCACGACCGCGCGAAGTGGGACAAGACGATGCCCGACATGACGAACGACCAGTTGGCCGAGGTCAAGGAGTAGTCCGATGAAGTTCCGCTTCATCCTGCGCCGCCTGCTCGTGACCGTGCCGATGGTGCTCATCGTCATCACGCTGACGTGGGCGCTCATCCGGCTCGCGCCCGGCAACTTCTACGCGAGCGAGCGGAAGCTGCCGCCCGCCATCGAGAAGAACATTCGCACCAAGTACGGGCTCGACCAGCCCTGGTATGTGCAGTACGGCCGGGTGATGCGCAACATCCTGAGCCTCGACTTCGGCAACTCGCTCAAATACGAGAACGAGACCGTCAACGATATCCTCCTGCGCACGCTCCCCGTCTCGGCCGCCATGGGGACGTGCGCGTACCTTCTGGCGCTCGTGGTCGGGATCTTGCTCGGGACACTCGCGGCGCTCAAGCAGAACTCGAAACTCGACTACGCGGCGATGGGCCTGTCGATGCTCGGCATCAGCATGCCGAACTTCGTTCTCGGGCCGCTCCTCGTCCTCGTCTTCTCGCTTTCGCTCTACTGGCTGCCGCCCGCGCGCTGGGCCGGCTTCCCCTCATGGAACATAGTGTTGCCGGTGCTGACGCTCTCGGCCATCTACATGTCCTACATCGCGCGGCTGACGCGGGCGGGGATGCTCGAAGTGCTGCGCTCGGACTACATCCGGACGGCGCGTGCGAAGGGGCTGACCGAGCGGCAGGTCGTGTTACGTCACGCGCTGCGCGGCGGGCTGCTTGGCATAATAAGCCGCGGTCTCGATCAGTGCGGCGGGGACGGTCGTCGTCGAGCGCATCTACGCGCTGCCGGGCCTCGGCACGTACTTCATCAACGCGAACCTGAACCGCGACGAGCCGCTCATCTTAGGGATCGTCGCGTTCACGTCGATGCTCGTGCTGGTCTTCAACCTGCTCGTCGATATCGCCTACGGCTTCATCGACCCGCGCATAAAGTACTGAAGAGATGAGCGACGAGAGAACACCGCAGGTGCCGACCGAAGAGGGGCGCTCGCAAGACCCCTGGGGCGCGGGCGCGGCCGCGCGCGCGCCGCGGGGCGCGCCGCCGCGGCCGCCCGGCGCCGCCCGGCGCGGCGGCGCGGGGCGCGCGGGCTCGCCCGCGCTCACGCCGAGGGGAACGCCACAGAGGCCGCCCGTCTCCGCCCGGAGCGGCGCGGAGATTCACGCCTTCCCCGAGACGGCCGTCGGCGAGGGCGACGTGCGCGCTTCGGGAGAGTCGGCCGTCCCGGCGAAGGGGACTTCGCTGTGGAGGGACGCGTGGAGGCGGCTGCTGAAGAACAGACTGGCCGTCTTCGGACTGTTCGTCGTGGCGCTCATCGCCGTCGCGGTCATCATCGGCCCGGCCATCATTGCGGCGACGACGGGCTTTACGTACGACTACATCCCGGCCGGGCAGACCGTCTCCTATCCGCCGTTCACGGCCCCCGACGGCTCCTTCTCGTGGACGCACCCGATGGGCACGGACGCGGCGGGGCGCGACGTGCTGGCGCGCGTGCTGCAAGGCGGACGCATCTCTCTGATGGTGGGCATCATCTCGACCTTCGTCTCGATCCTCATCGGCGTGACGTGGGGCGCGACGGCGGGCTACGTCGGCGGCAAGTTTGACGACCTGCTGATGCGCATCGTGGACGTGCTCTACGCGATTCCCTACATGATGGTCGTCATCGTGCTGCTGGCCTTCTTCGGCGGGCGCTCGCCGCTCCAACAAATCTTCCTGCTCTTCGCGGCGCTCGGCGCGGTCTCTTGGCTGACGATGGCGCGCATCGTGCGCGGGCAGGTCATCTCGCTCAAGAACCAGGAGTACGTGCTGGCCGCGCGCGCGACGGGCGTCTCGACGCCGAAGATAATTTTCAGACACATCGTCCCGAACGCCTTAGGGCCGGTCATCGTCTACGCGACGCTGACCATCCCTTCGGTGATGTTGCAGGAGGCGTTCCTCTCCTTCTTGGGATTAGGCGTGCAGGCGCCGTACGCTTCGTGGGGGAGCCTCGCGCAGGAGGGCATCCAGAACATCGCGGTCTTCCCCTGGCAGCTCATCTTCCCCGGCGTGACGATGGCGCTGACGCTCTTCTCGCTCAATTTCCTCGGCGACGGCCTGCGCGACGCGCTCGACCCGCAGATGAGAAAGTTCTAGGAAGGGTGCTGGGTGTTGGTAAAAGCTCAAAACCAAAACTAAAACCCAGAACCCAACACCCAGCACCCTGCTTATGAGTCACAACGGCACCCTTCTTTCCATCAGAGACCTGCGGACGTACTTCGAGACGGAGGACGGCACCGTGCGGGCCGTGGACGGCATCAGCTTCGACTTGAAGCGGGGCGAGACGTTGGGGATCGTGGGCGAGTCGGGGTCGGGGAAGTCCGTGACGAACCTGTCGGTCATCCGCCTCATCCCGAGCCCGCCCGGCCGCATCGCTTCGGGCGAGGTGCTCTTCCACGGGCAGGATATTTTGAGTCTGCCGGAGGACGAGGTGCGGAAGATTCGCGGCAAGCGCATCAGCATGATCTTCCAGGACCCGATGACCTCGCTCAACCCGTTCATGCGCATCTCCAAACAGTTGATGGAGATCACGCAGCTCCACCTCGGCCACACCAAAGAGCAGGCGTACGAGCACGCCGTCAAGATGTTGGAGACGGTCGGCATCCCCGACGCGCGCTCGCGCGTGGACGCGTACCCGCACGAGTTCTCGGGCGGCATGCGGCAGCGCGTGATGATCGCGATGGCGCTGTCGTGTGAGCCCGAGCTGCTCATCGCCGACGAGCCGACGACCGCGCTCGACGTGACCATCCAGGCGCAGATTCTCGAACTCATCAAGAAGCTGAAGGAGGAGACGGGCACCAGCGTCATCCTCATCACGCACGATCTCGGCGTCGTCGCCGGCATGTCCGACGACATCATCGTCATGTACGCCGGCAAGGTCTTCGAGCAGGCGCCGACGCGCGAGCTGTTCGCCGCGCCCGGCAACCCTTACACGAAAGGGCTTTTGAAGTCCGTCCCCGACCCCGCGCACGAGGAGGGGACTGAGCTGTACCAGATTCCGGGCCTCCCGCCCGACGTGGCGCACCTCTCGCCCGACCAGTGCCCCTTCGCCGACCGCTGCTACCGCGCCGAAGAGATTTGCCGAAGAGAGTTCCCGCCCTTCGTCAAACTCAACGAAGA
>CAXTSK010000130.1:0-10703 GCA_964246655.1 uncultured Pyrinomonadaceae bacterium | reverse complement strand
GAACGATGAACTGAAAGCCGCTTGCCTTCAGTTCATCGTTCAGCGTTCATAGTTCTGAGTTCCCCTCTTCTCCCTTCCAACGTGTGCCCGTCGGGTGCGGGATGCCGAACTGGTCGAGGAGGCGGAAGACGAGGTGGTCTACGAGCTGCTCGATGGTCTGCGGGCGGTGGTAGAAGCCGGGGCTCGCGGGCATGACGCGCGCCCCCGCGTGCGCGAGCCGGAGCATGTTCTCGATGTGAATCGTGTTGTAGGGCGTCTCGCGCACGACGAGGACGAGGCGCCGACCCTCCTTCAACGTCACGTCGGCCGCGCGGTGAATCAGGTTCGTCACCGCGCCCGAAGCGATGGCCCCGAGCGTCCCCATCGAGCAGGGCACGACACACATCCCCGCCTGCGGGTGCGAGCCCGAAGAGGGCTTCGCCGCCATGTTGTCGAGCCGGTGGAACTGTATGAGGCGCGAGTCTACGGGCAGGCCGACCCACTCGTTGACCGCGCGCACGTCGCCCGCCTCGATCTTCGCCCCCATCTCGACGCGCGCGACGACGAGCGCCGACTGCGACATGATGAGGTTGACGCGCTCCACGACTCCGCTCGCCGCCATGTGGACGAGCGTGCGGTGCGCGTAGATCGAGCCGGAGGCTCCCGTGACTGCGACCGTCAATTCCATCGTGTTACGTCCCGTCGAATCTTAAGGGTCGCGCCGCACGCGCGCAAGCGTGCCGGTTTCAGGCTGTCCGCGCGGGAATGCTAGACTCTGGCTGATATGGACTTGAAAGAACTCGAAAGGCTGCTGCGCGCCTTCAAGCAGGGCGAGTTGGACGACGCGGAGGCGGCGCGGCGCATCTCGAACCTGCACTTCGAAGACCTCGGGCACGCGCGCGTCGATCACGCGCGCGCGGCGCGGCAGGGCTTCCCCGAAGTCGTCTTCGGGGCGGGGAAGACGCGCGCGCAGGTGGTCGAGATCGTCGAGGCGCTCGCGCGTCGCGCGCCGAACCTGCTGGTGACGCGCACCGACGAGGGCACCTACGGCGAAGTCCGCAACGTCTGCACGGTGGCCGAGTGGCACCGGTGGGCGCGCATGAGCCGCGTCGTGCGCGTCCGCACGGAGCGCGGCGCGGGTACCGTCCTGATCGTCACCGCGGGCACCTCCGACATCCCCGTCGCCGAAGAGGCCGCGCTCACGGCCGAGGCGATGGGCAACCGCGTCGAAAGAATCTGGGACGCGGGCGTCGCCGGGATACACCGCATCATGGCCGAGCGCGAGCGCCTGCGCGCGGCGCGCGTCCTCGTCGTCGCCGCGGGGATGGAGGGCGCGCTCCCCTCGGTCGTCGGCGGGCTGGTGAGCGTCCCCGTCATCGCCGTCCCGACCAGCGTCGGCTACGGCGCCAGTTTCGGCGGCGTGGCAGCGCTGCTCGGCATGCTCAACTCCTGCTCCTCGAACGTCACGGTCGTCAACATCGACAACGGCTTCGGCGCGGGCTTCGTCGCCAGCCTGATAAATCGAAAAGTGATGAGTGATGAATGATGAATGATGAATAAGAAGAGAACCGCCCTCATCGTCATATTCATCATTCAGCAATCCGCGTTCAGCATTCTCTTTGCGGGCTGCGGCGCGCGGCGGACGCCCGACCTCGGGCGCATCTTCGCGGGCGTGCGCGGGCGGAAGGGGAAGCGCCCCGTCATCGTCATCCCCGGCATCCTCGGCTCGCGCATCGTCAACCGAAAGACGGGCGAGGTCGTCTGGCCTTCGGTCTTCCGCTCGGACGTGGACGGGCTCTCTCTGCCGACGACGCCCGACTTATCTTCCAATCATGACGAGCTGATCGCGGAGCGCATCGTCGAGTCGGCCAAGCTGGCGGGGAACTTCGGGCCTGAGGTCTACGTCTACCACTACCTCATCCGCGCGCTCGAAGACTACGGCGGCTACCGCGAGGGCGACTGGGCGAACCCGCCCGAGGGCGGCGACCAGGACACCTTCTACGTCTTCTCCTACGACTGGCGGCGCGACAACGTCGAGTCGGCGCGCATGCTCGTCAAGCGGGTCGAGGCTTTGAAGCTGAAGCTCGGCCGCCCCGATTTGCGCTTCAACGTCGTGGCGCACTCGATGGGCGGGCTCGTCGCGCGCGGCGCGGCGATGTACGGCGACCGAGACCTTCCGCCCGAAGACACGGAGCCGCGGCCCGACTGGGCGGGCACGAGCTTCGTCAACAAGATTTTCATGTTCGGCACGCCGAACGCGGGCTCGGCCGAAGCTTTCTCCGTCCTCCTCGAAGGCTACTCCGTGACCGAGGGGCTGCGCCGCCGCGTGCATCTGCTCAACAAGCTCTCGCGCGAGGACGTGATGACCGCGCCGTCGATCTATCAACTGCTCCCGCACGCAGGCGCCGCGCGCTTCCTCGACCGAGACCTGCGGCCGCTCGACGTTGACCTCTACGACCCCGCCGTCTGGCGCCGCTTCGGCTGGTCTGCGGCGAACGACCCCGGGTTCCGCGCGGCCTACGAGCGCGGCGTGGCGCGCGACGAGGAGGCGCCGACAAATCACGGCACGCTCGCAGACCTCGACGCATACCTCGACGCCGTGCTCGCGCGCGCCCGACGCTTTCATGAAGCGCTCGACGTACAGACGACGGAGACGCCCGTCAAACTCTTCGCCTTCGGCGGCGACTGCGAGGAGACTCTGAGCGCGCCCGTCGTGTTGCAGGACGAGAAGACGGGGCGCTGGCTGACGCTGACGCGGCCGAAGTCTTTGAAAGGTTCGGACGGGCGGCGCCTCAAGCGTGAAGAGGTCGTGCGCGCGATGTACGCGCCGGGCGACGGGCGCGTGACGCGCGACTCCCTGATGGGCGTCGGGCTGGGCGCGTCCGCACGCGCGAGCGCGCTCTACGAGACGCCGCTGCCCGTGGCCTACGCTGCCTTCGCCTGCGACCTCCACAGCGAGTTGCAGAACAACCGGACGTTGCAAGACAACGCGCTCACGCTGCTTGTCAACGAGCTGGCGAGCTGAAGAGAGATGGTGAGGTCAATGATGGGAGAATCGACGGCCGTGTTCCTGTTCGTCGGCGCCGTCGCGGCCGTCTACCTGTTCGCGGCGTGCGCGGTCGTGCGCGTGGTGCTGCGACGCTTCGGGCAGATGGAGATGCCGACGCGCGCCGGGCTCATCGCCGAGCGCGGCTCGCTCGTGCTCGCGGCCGTCGGCCTTCTCTGCTTCGCCTACGGTTACTTCGTCGAGCCCTACTGGCCCCAAGTAACGCACGTCCGCGTCGAGAGCCCGAAGCTGAAGGGGGCGCAGCGGCCCGTCCGCGTCGTCCACATCTCAGACCTGCACTGCGACCCCGAGCCGCGGCTCGAAGAGCGTCTGCCCGACCTCATCGCCGCCGAGCATCCAGACCTCATCGTCTTCACCGGCGACTCGCTCAACTCGCCGGAGGGGTTGCCGGTCTTGAGGAAACTCCTGCCGAGACTCTCGTCAATCGCGCCGACCTACGCCGTGCGCGGCAACTGGGACACGGCCTACTGGCGGCGCGAGCAGTTGTTCGAAGGCACGGGCGTCGTCGAGCTGAAGAAGGAGGCGGCGCGCTTGGACGTGGCCGGGACTTCTCTCTGGGTCGCGGGCGCGCCCTTCGCCTCGCTCGCCGACCCGCCGGACGGCATGCCGACAGGCATCAGGAACGCGCTCAGGGACGTGCCGCCCGAAGCCTTCACGCTCTTCCTCTATCACACGCCGGACTTGATACTGGAAGCGGCCGAGACCAATCGCGTTGACCTCTACTGCGCGGGCCACACGCACGGTGGGCAGGTGGCGCTGCCGCTCTACGGCGCGCTCGTCACGCTCTCGAAGTTCGGCAAGAAGTACGAGTCGGGTTTGCACCGCGAGGGGCAGACGTGGCTCTACGTCACGCGCGGCCTCGGCATGGAGGGCGGCCCCGCCCCCCGCGTCCGCTTCTTCGCGCGCCCGGAAGTGACGGTCATCGAACTCGTGCCGGGAAGTTAAAGAATGAATTGACAGGATTGGAAAGGGAAGTCGATGAAAAGAAGTTTCTCGCTGCTGTTGACGGTCTTCTCGTTGCTCGTCTTGACGACGGCGGCGCGGGCCACGCAAGGCGGACGTGCGGTCAAGCTCTCGGTTGACGCGACCGCCGCGCCGCGGAAGTTGTTCCGCGCGGTCGAGACCATCCCGGCCGAGCCGGGGCCTTTGACGCTCTATTACCCCGCGTGGCTGCCGGGCGAGCACGGGCCGACCGGGCCGGTCATTAATCTGTCGGGTCTGAAGTTCAAGGCCGCAGGGCAGACGCTCCGCTGGCGGCGCGACCCCGTTGACATGTATGCGTTCATGATAGACGTGCCGCCGGGCGCAAGCTCGGTCGAGGTCTCGACGGAGTTCCTCGCGCCGACCTTCGCGGGCGGCTTCACGTCGGGCTCTTCGACCACCTCGCACCTCTTCGTCTTCTCTTGGAACTGGCTGCTGCTCTACCCGAAGGTCGCGCACACGGACGACCTCACCTTCGACGCCTCCATCCGACTGCCCGCGGGCTGGAAGTACGGGACGGGGCTCGACACCGAGCGGGAGGCGCGCGACCTCGTCGAGTTCAAGCCGACTTCGCTCACGATGCTGGTTGACTCGCCCGTGCTCGCCGGAGAGTTCTTCCGCAAGGTGTCGCTCAACACTTCGAAGCCGGCGGTCGAGTTGGACATGGCCGCCGACAGCGCCGCCGCGCTCGAAGGCAGCGCAGAGTTCACGAACGCCATGCGCAAGCTCGTCGCGGAGGCACGCGCGCTCTTCGGCGCGGAGCACTACGAGCACTACACCTTCCTCTTCACCTTGAGCGACCGCGTCGCGCACTTCGGGTTGGAGCATCATCAGAGCAACGACAGCCGCGTGGCGGAGCGCGCGCTGCTCGACGAGACGCAGGGTCGCCTCGCGCTCGGCGTGCTGCCGCACGAGTACGTCCATTCGTGGAACGGCAAGTTCAGGCGGCCGGCGGGGCTCGCCACGTCCGACTTTCAGAAGCCGATGCAGGGCGAACTGCTCTGGGTCTACGAGGGGCTGACCGAGTATTACGGCAACGTGCTGGCCGCGCGCTCGGGGCTCTGGACGCCGGAGGAGTACCGCGACGAGCTGGCGTCCGTGGCGGCTGGCCTCGACAACCGGCCGGGGCGCACCTGGCGACCGCTCATCGACACGACCGTCGCCGCGCAGCTCCTCTACAACGCGCCTTCGGAGTGGGAGGCGGAGCGCCGCAGCGTGGACTTCTACGACGAGGGCTGGCTCGTCTGGCTCGACGCCGACACGCTCATCAGGCAGTTGACGAAAGGCCAACGCTCGCTCGACGACTTCGTCCGGCGCTTCCACGGCGCGCCCTCGGGGCCGCCCGCGGTCAAGACTTACACCTTCGACGACGTGGTCAACGCCTTGAACGAAGTCGCGCCGCACGACTGGCGCGCGTTCTTCAACGAACGCCTCTGGTCAACGGACGCGCGCGCGCCTTTGGGCGGCTTGGAGCGCGGCGGCTGGCGGCTGGACTACGACGCCCAGCGCGGCCAGCATATCGAAGACCTGGAGGACGGGCGCGACCGCGTCGAGATGGCCTACTCTCTGGGCTTGAGGCTTAACACTGACGGGCTCGTCGCCGACGTGCTGCCGGGGACGGCCGCGGACAAGGCGGGCCTCGGGCCGGGCATGACGGTCGTCGCCGTGGACGGCAAGGCTTACACTTCGGACGTGCTGCGCGACGCCGTCGCGGCCGCGAAGTCGCGCAAGGCGGCGATTCAACTGCTCGTCAACAACGAGGGCGCGTTGCAAACATTCGCGCTCGACTACCACGACGGCGAGCGCTACCCGCGCCTCACCCGCGAGGCGTCGAAGCCCGATCTTCTTGGTCAAATCATCGCGCCGCTGACGAAGTAATTGATTAACCACAGAGACACGGCGTGTAGAGGTTTACACGTGAAGCCGGGTGTCTGTGGGGCTGAGGTTTATACGTAAATAATAACCCCCCCACCCACCGGCCTTTAGCCCGATCCACCTACACCCCGTGTCTCTGTGTCTCTGTGGTTAATCCTTACTGAAGTCCCGCCAGGGCGCGCGACTGTACCTGCGCGACCACGGCGTCGAGGCTCACGTCCTCCGACTGTCGGGTCGCGCGGTCGAAGAGTTCGACCTTGCCCTCGGCCACCTTCTTGCCGACGGTGATGCGGAAGGGGACGCCTATCAAGTCCGCGTCCTTGAACTTGACGCCCGCGCGCTCGTCGCGGTCGTCGAGGAGGACTTCGAGGCCGGCGCGGCGCAAGGATTCGTAAAGCTGCTCGCCCGCGTCGGCGATCTCCTTCTGCTTGACGTTGGTGACGGTGACGATCACGTCGAAGGGCGCAATCTCACGCGGCCAGACGATGCCGTCGGCGTCATGGCTCTGCTCGACGGCCGCTGAGAGGATGCGCTCCACCCCGATGCCGTAGCAGCCCATGATGATGGGCATCTCCTTGCCCTCCTGCGTCAGAACGGTCGCGCCCATCGACTCCGAATACTTCGTCCCCAGCTTGAAGATGTGGCCGATCTCCATCGCCTTGAAGATGTCGAGCGTGCCCGCTTCGCAGTTCGGACACGCCTCGCCCTTCTGCACGGTGCGGAGGTCGGCCCAACTGTCGGGCTTGATGTCGCGCTCGATGTCCACGCCGCGCAGGTGGTGGTCGTCCCTGTTCGCGCCGGTCGTCATCGCGCGCCGCCCCTTCAGCGAAGAGTCGGCGATGATGCGGAGCTTCTGCTTCGACGCGGCGGCTTTCTCGTGCGCGCCGACGCCGCCGAGGCTGCCCGCGGACGCGCCGAGCAGGTCAAGTATCTCCTCGGGGTGCGCGGCGCGCACGGCGGAGGCGCCGAGCGAGTCGCCGAGCTTGACCTCGTGCAACTGGTGGTCGCCGCGCAGCAGCGCGAGCACCATGTACTGCTCCCGCGTTGCGGCGTCCGTGGCGACGTAGACGAGCGTCTTAATCTGGCGGGAGGCTTCTGCGCCGCCGGGGAAGGTCGTCAAATCTTCGATGGTGCGCACGCCGGGCGTGGGGAACTCTTCGGGAGTGTCGAGCCCTGCCTCGTCTTCGACGGCGGGAATCCGCGAAGTCGCCTTCTCAAGGTTGCCCGCGTAGCCGCAGTTCTCGCAGACGGCGATGAAGTCCTCGCCCGCGTTGGTGCGCGCCATGAACTCGTTCGACTCGGAGCCGCCCATCGCGCCCGACGAAGCCTCGACGATGTGGTACTTGAGGCCGCAGCGGTCGAAGATTTTCTTGTACGCCCCGCGCTGGTCTTCGAAAGACTTGTCCAGTCCCGCCCTGTCCACGTCGAAGGAGTAGGCGTCCTTCATGATGAACTGGCGCACGCGCATAAGGCCGGACTTCGGCCGCTCCTCGTCGCGGAACTTGGTCTGTATCTGATACCAGACCTGCGGCAACTGCTTGTAAGACCGTATCTCGTGGCGCACGATGGAGGTGCAGACCTCCTCGTGCGTCATGCCGAGACACATGTCGGAGCCCTTGCGGTCTTTGAGGCGGAACATCGTCTCGCCCATCGCCTCCCAGCGGCCCGACTCCTTCCAGACCTCCGCGGGGTGGAGGGCGGGCAGGAAGAACTCCTGCCCGCCGACGGCGTCCATCTCCTCGCGCAAGATTTTCATCGCGCGCCGCGCGACGCGCCAACCAAGCGGCAGGAGCGAATAAATCCCCGAGCCGAGTTGTCTGATGAAGCCCGCGCGCAGCAGCAGGCGGTGCGAGACGACCTCCGCGTCGGCGGGGTCTTCGCGGAGCGTGGGGATGAAATACTGTGACCAGCGCATAAGGGTTTGCTCTACTCTCCTTCGGCGAACCTTCGCCCGAAAATGAGCGACCATTCTCGCGCACGGTGCGCCGCATCGTCAAAGAAGGGATTAACCACAGAGACACAGCCAGGAACACAGCTTTAAAATTTTAGCTGTGTCTCTAGTGTCTCTGTGGTCAATCCCTTTCTGCCTACTGCTCTTGTGCGAGAATGACGGCCATGCGGATCGTCATCATCGGCGGGGGCATCGGGGGACTGGCGGCGGCGTTGGCGCTGCGGCGGGAGGGGTTCGAGCCCGCGGTGTACGAGCGCGCGCCGAAGTTGCTCGAAGTCGGAGCGGCGATTGCCTTGTGGCCGAACGCGTTCCGCGTGCTTGAGCGTCTGGGCCTGGGCGAGACTATTCTCGCGCGCGCGGGGCGCATGCGGAGCGTGCGCTGGCTCGGGCGCGGAGGGCGCGAGTACAACCACTTCACCTTCCCCGAGACGGACGCGCCCGCCGTCGCGCTCCGCCGCGCGGACTTGCAGGGCGCGCTGCTGCGCGCGCTCCCGGCGGGGTCGGTTCATCTGGATAAGACCTTCGCCGGGTTCTCTGAAGCGGGGGAGGAGGTGCGCGCGCGCTTCGAGGGCGGGACGGAGGTCGCCTGCGACGTGCTCGTCGGCGCCGACGGTTTGCACTCGCGCGTGCGCGCGCAACTGCTCGAAGACGGCGAGCCGGTCTACCGCGGCTACACGGTCTGGCGCGGCGTCGCGCGGCTCGAACACGCGGCGCTTCAGATGGGGACGGCGTCGGAGATTTACGGCGAGGGTCAACGCTTCGGCGTCGGCCCCGTAGGGCTCGGGCGCACGGGCTGGTGGGCGACGGCGAACGAGCCTCTGGCCGCGGCGGAGTCCGCGTCCGAGCACGCGCCGAAGTTGTCGAGACTGTTCGAAGGCTGGTGCGCGCCCGTGTGTGAGCTGATTGCGGCGACGCCGTCCGAGAACATCCTGCGCAACGCCGCTTACGACCGCCCCGCGGCCGCGCGCTGGGGTGCCGGGCGCGTCACGATGCTCGGCGACGCCGTCCACCCGATGACGCCGAACCTCGGGCAGGGCGGCTGTGTCGCCGTCGAAGACGCCGCGGTGCTCGCGCGCTGCCTTGCAAAGTATAACGACGCGTACGTTGCGCTACGCATCTACGAGTCGCGCCGCCGCGCTCGCGCCGAAAGAATCGCGCTCTACTCAAGGCTCTACGGCGCCTTCGGGCAGTCGGACGGTCGGGCGGCGACGGCCTTGCGCGCGCGCCTGCTCTCGTCCGTCCCCGAAGCTTTGGGGAGGAGGCTGCTCTCTTTCGTCTTCGACCACGACGCGTACGCGGCCGAGGGGTGAGGGGTGCGGTAAAGGCCGCGCGGGTCGCCGTTGCGACGCGGCGGGGCGTGATGTAACATCAGGCCGCCAACTTAGCCGTCACAGTCAAGAGCCGGGAGGAGCTAGCGGATGAGCGACCTTTTGAACGCCCCTTTGGCCGAGGTTGATCCTCTGATCTCGGGCGCCATCGACGACGAGGTGCGCCGGCAGGCCGAGGGCTTGGAGCTGATCGCCTCGGAGAACTTCGTCTCCGAAGCGGTGCTCGAAGCGATGGGCTCGGTCTTCACGAACAAGTACGCCGAAGGCTACGTCGGCAAGCGCTACTACGGCGGCTGCGAGTTCACCGACGTGGTCGAGCAGGCCGCCATCGACCGCGCGAAGGAACTCTTCGGCGCCGACCACGCCAACGTCCAGCCGCACTCCGGCTCGCAGGCCAACATGGCCGTCTACCTCGCGGCGCTCAACTACGGCGACACCATTCTCGGCATGAACCTCTCGCACGGCGGGCACCTCACGCACGGCCACCCTTTGAACTTCTCCGGCTTCAGCTACAAGGTCGTCGAGTACGGCGTCTCGCGCGACACGGAGCAGATCGACTACGAGGAGCTTGAGCGCTTAGCCCAGGAGCACAACCCGCGGATGATCGTCTGCGGCGCTTCGGCTTATCCCCGAATCATCGACTTCGAGCGCATCGGCAACATCGCGAACTCGGTCGGCGCGCGCGTGATGGCCGACATCGCGCACATCGCGGGGCCGGTCGCGGCCGGGCTCCACCCTTCGCCCGTCCCACACGCCGACTACGTGACGACGACTACGCACAAGACTCTGCGCGGCCCGCGCGGCGGCCTCATCATGTGCAAGGCGGAGCGCGCGGCGGACGTTGATAAAAAGGTCTTTCCGGGCATACAAGGCGGCCCGCTCGTCCACATCATCGCCGCCAAGGCCGTCGCCTTCGGCGAGGCTTTGCGGGAGGAGTTCAAGGACTACCAGCGCCGCATCCTCGCCAACGCGAAGGCGCTCGCCGCGGAGCTTCAGGAGCAGGGTTTCCGACTCGTCTCGGGCGGGACGGACAATCATCTCGTCCTCGTGGACGTGTTCATGGACGGCAAGGGCGTGACCGGCAAGGTCGCCGAGAAGGCGCTCGAAGCCGCGGGCATCACGGCCAACAAGAACACCATCCCGTTCGACACCAACAAGCCCTTCGTCGCCTCGGGCATCCGTCTCGGCACGCCCGCGCTCACGACGCGCGGCATGGGCGAGGAGGAGATGCGGCAGGTGGCGCGCCTCATCGCCGCCGTCCTGCACGAGCCCGAGTCCGAAGAGGTCAAGACGCGCGTCCTTGAGTCCGTGCACGAGCTGGCCGCGCGCTTCCCGCTCTACCCGCGCCGCCAGCGCCGCGCGCCCGACGCGGAGGCTGTCGGCGCCGACTAGACTCGAAGGAGGACGAACGATGAGCACTCAAGGTAATCCGTCCAACGAGGGCGGCGGCGGCACCGGCGGCACCGGCGGCGGCGGCAACCACCCCGGCGAGTCGGGCGCGGGCGGTAAGTCCGGCCTCGGC
>CAXTSK010000129.1:3175-10723 GCA_964246655.1 uncultured Pyrinomonadaceae bacterium | reverse complement strand
GCACGGCGCGCTGCCCCCGAAGTCCTTCGAGCCGCCTGCGCGCCGCGAGGCCGTCGTGCAGGACGGCGCGAACGCCTCGGGTCTGTTGTCGGGACTCGGGCGGCAGGTCGAAGGCTTGCAGCAGCGGGTCGAGCGGATGCAGTCCCGCCCCGCCGCCTCGGAGGTGAGAGTCGAGACCCGCTCGGTCGAAGGCGAGCATATAGTCGAGCGCGTCAGGGAGGTTCCCGCGCCTCCACCCGCGCACGCGCCTCCGCCCGTCGAGCGGCGTCCCGCGCAGGCGCCTGTCTTCGTCCAGCCGCGGGCGACGCAGCGCGCCGCGCCCCGGTTAGAGGCGCACGAACAGGCGAACGGGCACACGCCGGAGCCGACCGTCAACGTCACCATCGGCCGCATAGAGGTGCGCGCCGCGCAAACGGCTGAAGCGCCTGCGCGGCAGGAACGCCGCGAGCAGCCGCCCGCGGCGATGAGCCTGCGCGAGTACCTGCGCAAGCGTTCGGGAGGGCATAGCCGATGAGTAACTCGCTCTCCATCGCCGCCGTCACGGCGACGCTCCGCAAGCTGATCGATGACCAGATCAAGGCCGACCCGGCCCCGACCGACACCGAGGTCACCACGCAGCCGCCTGACAAGGTGCCGGATAACCCCGGCAACCTCATCAACATCTTCCTCTACCAGACCTCGCTCAACGGCGCTTGGCGCAACGCCGACATGCCCGGCGTCAAGCGCGGCGAGACGGCCCTGTCCCCGCTCGGGCTCGACCTCTACTACCTCGTCACGGCCTACTCGAAGAACGAAGACAAGCCGCAGCCGGACAGCCACCAGTTGCTCGGACGCGCGATGAGCATCCTGCACGACCACCCCGTGCTGAGCGCCGACGACATCAAGGCTGCGCTGCCGCCCTCGGGCGGCGGCGGCATCGACGTTGACGACTTCGACCTCTACGACCAGATTGAGCGCGTGCGCATCACGCCGCGGCCGATGACGCTCGACGACATATCGAAGCTGTGGATGATGTTCCAGGGCGTCAAGTACCGCATCTCCGCCGCCTACCAGGTCTCGGTCGTGCTCATCGAGAGCAAACGGCCGGCGAAGACCCCGCTGCCCGTCACGCAGCGCGGCCAGGGCGACACGGGCGTGAGCGCGCAGGGCAACCTGACTTCGCCGTTCCCGACGCTCATGGCCCTCGCCTTCCCTGCCGCGCTCCAGCCCAGCCTTCAACCGGGCGAGGTTCTCAGGCTCGCCGGGCACCACCTCGACGGCGACCGCCTGCGTGTGCACTTCGACAACCCGCGCCTCGCCGCGCCCCTCATCCTGCCCGACCCGAGCGACCCCGCGCTGCCCGCGCCGACCTCCGCGGGGCCGGCCGAGGTCAGCGTGAACGTGCCCGACCAGCCGCTCTTCTGGGTCGCGGGCTTCTACAGCGTGAACGTCGTCGTCGAGCGCGACGCCGACCCCGTCAACTCGACGCGCACGACCAATCCGCTCTTCTTCTCGCTCGCGCCGAAAATCCTGAACTTCTCGCCGCCGTCGAGCCCCGCGCCCGCGGGCGACTTCACCGTCACCGTCGTGTGCGACCCCGAGGTGCGGCCCGCGCAGCGCGTCTCGCTCCTCTTCGGCGACCGCGAGATCACGGCCGACGAGCACCTGACGCAGATCGACACGCTCACCTTCCAAGTGACGAACGTCGGCCCCGCGTCGGTCGGGAAGTACTTCCTGCGGCTGCGCGTGGACGGCGTGGACAGCCTGCTGCTGGACTACACGAAGACGCCGCCCGAGTTCGACCAGACCAAGGTCGTCGAAATAACCGCGACGTAAACCAAGCCGGCGGGGAGCACAGAATGAACCAGAGGGCGCAAGCGGAGAGGGCGAACGAAGAGTACCTGGCGGCCGCGCTGGAGTGGCTGCGGCTGCGGCTGCTGCGCGCCGCGGGCCCCGAGCCTTCGCCGGTCGTGCTGACGCCGGACGCGCCCGAAGAGGCGTCCGCGCCCGGCCCGGCGCGCCGCCGCCTCTTCCGCCGCCAGCAGCCCGCCGCCGGCATTAACGAGCGCGCGCAGACTCCCGCGACTCACCTGCTCCCGCCCGCGCGGCTCGACGACCTCGTCACCGACGGGCAGTTGCAGGAGGCGCTCGACATCTTGCGCCGCGCGGAGGCGAGCGACCCGCCGCCGCAGTTGATCCTCCTCGGCGTCCGCTTCGGGCTCTCGCAGTTCGAGCGCGACGTGCTCCTGCTCTGCGCGGCGATGGAGTTGGACACGCGCGTCGCGGCGCTCTCTGCGCGCGCGCACGACGACCCGGGCAAGCCTTACCCGACCTTCGGCCTCGCGCTCGCGCTCTTCGAGAACCCTTCGTGGGAGGAGTTGGCCGCGTCGGGGCGCCTGCGCTACTGGCGGCTCGTGGAGGTGAGGCAGGGCGAAGGCCAGCCGCTCATCGCCAGCGCGCTCAGCGTGGACGAGCGCATCCTCGACTTCATCAAGGGGCTCGGCGAGGTGGACGCCTTCGGCGAGCGGCTGTCGGCCTTCCTCGCGCCGCTCGAAGTCGCGGGCCCGGGCGGGCCGCTGCCGCACTCGCAGCACGTCATCGCCGACATGATCGTCAACATCCTCAGCCAGCAGGCGACGCGCCCCGAGCTGCCCGCCATACATCTGCTCGGCACCGACTCGGCGAGCAAGCAGCTCGTCGCGCTGCACGCCGCGTCGGCGCTGGGCTTGCGGCTCTACCGCCTCCCGGCCGAGATGCTGCCGCCGCAGGCGCCGGAGGTTGAGACGCTGGCGCGGATGATCCGGCGCGAGGCGCGCCTGATACCGGTCGCCATCTACCTCGACGCGCAAGACCTCGACGCGAGCGCGCAGGAGGACGCGCACGTCTGGCAATCTCTGCGCCGCCTGCTCTCGCGCGTCGGCGACACGGTCTTCCTCTCGACGCGCGACGTGCTGCCCGGGCTGACCAAGTCGCTCGTGCCCATCGACGTGTCGAAGCCGACGGCGGCCGAGCAGCGCGAGGCTTGGGCCGCGGCGCTCGGGCTCCACGCGGGCGACAGCCCCGGGCGGCTCGCCGCGCAGTTCGACCTCGACCCCACCTCCATCCGCCGCGTCGCCGATCAGGTCATCAGCCGCGACGCGGGCGACGAGGTGCCGCTCGCCGTCGTCCGCGAACAGCTCTGGGACGCCTGCCTGCTGCACACGCGCCCGCGCCTCGAACAGCTCGCGCAGCGCATCGACGCCAAGGCGAAGTGGGATGACCTCGTGCTGCCACCCATCGAGAAGGGGCTCCTGCGGCAGATCGCCGATCAGGTCGGGCGCCGCGGCCGGGTCTACGAGGAGTGGGGCTTCGCGCGCAAGATGAACCGCGGCCTCGGCATCAGCGTGCTCTTCGCGGGCGACAGCGGCACCGGCAAGACGATGGCGGCCGAAGTCATCGCCAACGACCTCCGCCTCGACCTCTACCGGATAGACCTTTCGGCTGTCGTCAGCAAGTACATCGGCGAGACGGAGAAGAACCTCCGCCGGCTCTTCGACGCGGCCGAGGGCGGCGGCGCCATCCTCTTCTTCGACGAGGCCGACGCGCTCTTCGGCAAACGCTCGGAAGTCAAAGACGCGCACGACCGCTACGCCAACATCGAGATCGGCTACCTGCTCATGCGCATGGAGGCGTTCCGCGGCCTCGCCATCCTGGCGACGAACATGAAGAGCTCGCTCGACGAAGCCTTCATGCGCCGCCTGCGCTTCATCGTCGATTTCCCGCACCCGGGCGCCGCCGAGCGCAAGGAGATCTGGCGGCGCGTCTTCCCGCCGCAGGCCGAGACGCGCGGGCTCGACTACGACCGGCTGGCGCGGCTCAACATCCCGGGCGGCGCGATTCACAACGTCGCGCTCAACGCCGCCTTCATGGCCGCGCAGGCGGGCACGCCCATCACGATGCCCCTGATTCTGCGCGCCGCCGAGCAGGAGTTCCGCAAGCTCGGCCGCCCGGTCAACGAGAAGGACTTTAGCTGGCGCGCGCCGGTCGTCGAGGAGGTCGCGTGAAGATCAACCTGCACGTCGAACGCCTGATCCTCGACGGCCTGCCGGTCGCGCGCCACCAGGCCGCGCAGGTGCACGCGGCCTTCGAGTCGGAGCTTTCGCGCCTGCTCACGCTCCACGGCCTCGACGCGTCGCTCATCTCGGGCGCGAGCCTCGCGCGTCTCAACGTCGGCGAGTTGAGACTGCCGCGCGGCGCCGCGAGCGACCCCGCGCAGCTCGGCACGCAGCTCGCCGCCGCCGTCTACGGAGGCTTCGGAAGGGAGGTGAAGGGTTGAGCGAACTCGTGCGCGCCAAGCTGTCTCCCGCCGTGACGCTTTCGTCCCACGGCGACTTGCTCCAGCGCAAGTGCGCGTGCGGCACGCACACCGTCGCGGGCGGGAAGTGCGACTCGTGCTTGCAGAAGAAGAGCGAGGGCCACGCGCAGGCGCGTGGCGTGCCGCCCGTCGTCGGCGAAGTACTCAACTCCGCGGGGCGTCCGCTCGACGCGGGCACGCGCACTCTCATGGAGTCGAGATTCGGCCACGACTTCAGTCGCGTCCGAGTGCACGCGGCCGCGCGCGCCGCAGAGTCCGCCGAGGCGGGCGGCGCGGCGGCCTACACCGTCGGGCGCGACATCTCTTTCGGCCCGGGCCGCTACGCGCCGGGGACGGCCGAAGGGCGGCGTCTGCTGGCGCATGAGCTGACGCACGTCTTGCAGCAGACGGCCTCGCGCGGCGGCGGCGCGTCCGAGGAGCAGGCCGAGCGCGAGGCGGACGACAACAGCCTCTCCGTCACAGCGGGACGCGCCGGGCGCGCGCTCTCCGCCGCGCCGGTCGGGCTGATACAGCGGGAGGAGAAGAAGCCGACCGTGGAGGGCTCGGCCGAGCGCACCGGCGCGGAGGGGACGAAGGAGAAACCCGAGGTCAAAGACCAGTTCACCTTCAAGGCCGACGTGACCGTGCCGCTGTCGGGCGTCAGCCTCGGCGCCGTCTCGTTCCTCGACGACATCAAGCTGTCGCCGTCCTACACCACGAGCGGGCCACTGCTCGGCGTCTTCCCCGCAACGAGCGAGGAGTACAAACTCCAGATCGCCCTGATGCTGGCGAAGCTCGAAATCTCCAACCTCAAGAAGAAGGAGGACGCGCTGCGCAAGGGCAAGCTGAGTTTAGGCGTGACGCTCAGCACGTCGGGCACGTCGCAACTGCCCTTCGACCCTTCGAAGCCGCTGACGAGCCTCGGCGCGGCGCTCTCGTTGAAGGCGGGCGCGACGACGCCCACGCTGCTGCCTTCCAGGCTCGGGACGCTCACGCTCGGCACGTCGCTCTCGGCGGGCGGCTCGCTGACACACAAGCCCGGCGACGAGAGCGCGACGCCGCCGGTCGAAAGCAAGACGACGCCGAAGGCCGAAGGCAAGGTCGGGGCGGCCGTCGATTACAAGTCGCCGTCCACAAGGAACCCGTACCTGACGATGGGCGGCCTGCTCGGCGACACGGCGCAGGTCACAGCCGGGTTAGAAGGCTCCACGTCCGGCTCCATCACGCCCGATGAGAGGAGCGGCACGCTCAGCGGCGGCGTCAGCCTCGGCATCACCGGCAAACGCAAGGGGTATGAACTCGTCCTTAAGGGGCAGATCACCGGCACCATCACGGTCAACCAGAAGGACACGAAGACCGGGACGGTGGAGACCAGGACGAACGGCGCCTTCTTCGGCCTCAGCACCGGGGTCAACTTCTGAGCGCCCAACGCGACGCGGACTCAAAGGCAGGGGCTATGAGCCGACTGACGAACCACAAGGCACAGCAGCCATCGACCGACGCGCGGCCGACCAACGCCGGCCTGCTCCAGCGCAAGTGCGACTGCGGCACACACACCGTCGCCGGGGGCAAGTGCGACGCTTGCAGCCGGAAGCAGTCGCACGCCTTACAACGCGCCTCGGCCGCGCACGCTCACGCGCCGGGCGTCCCGCCGGTCGTCGGCGAGGTGCTGAACTCGCCCGGCTCGCCGCTCGACGCGGGCGCACGTTCCTTCATGGAGTCCCGCTTCGGCCACGACTTCAGCCGCGTCCGCGTCCACAATCATTCAAGGGCGGCGGAGTCGGCGCGCGCCGTGGACTCGGTCGCGTACACGGTCGGGAACAACGTCGTCTTCGGCGCCGGGCGCTACGCCCCCGGGACGCGAGAGGGGCGCAGGCTGCTCGCGCACGAGCTGACGCACGTCTTGCAGCAGGAGGGCGCGGCCGGGGTACAGTCGAGTCCGCTCGAAGTCGGCGAGCCCGGTGACGCGTACGAGCGCGAGGCCGACGCCGTCGCCGAGCGCGCGCTCGAAGGGCAGAGGGTTGACGCGCGGCGCGTCTCAAGGCTCTCGCTCCGGCGCATGCAGAGGGCGACGCTCCGGCAGGACACACACGCCGGGCTCTTCGAGCTGACGCGGCACGCCCAGCTCGGCGGCCCGAGCTTCGTCCCGCAGATGCAGTACGACGTGCGCCTCGAATTCCTGCCCTACGACATCGTGGACTGCGACGAGATCGCCATGACGCAGAAGTGGGTCAGCCGCACCGCCGGCGCGGTGAGCCACTCCAGCGCGGCCGACGCGGCGCGGGCCTTGACGGCGGCCGAGGGGACCGAAGGCGCCAGCATCGACCGGCTCTCCGGGCGCTCGTCGCCGTTCTACGGCGTGGATAACGCCGGCACGACGGGCGGCACCGCCCACTTCGGCAAGCACCTTCCCAAGACCAGGCCCGAGCGCGCGTGGATCGAAGACGCGCCCGGCTTCACCGGCGCCACGCCCGCCGCCAGTCGCACGGCTGGCATGACCGACGAGAGCCACTTCGAGACCTGCGCCATCTGCAAGAAGGGCACCGACGCCAACGCCTACTACGGCTGCGTCAGTTGGGGCTACCAGATTGACGCGCTGGACAAGTTCACCGAAGACAAGTTCGAGCGCGTCTCCAAAGGCACGCCTTCTTCCGAATTCCTCGCCGCCGCGAAGAAGTGGAACGACCAGACCGCCCCCGTGGCGACCGACGACCTCCCGCTCCCGACCCACTCGACGCGCAACACGCACATGAAGCTCAGCGAGCTCGACGCCGAGATCAAGGCGCTGGACACGAAGCTGAAGGGCTTGGCCGCGGGCCACGCCGACATCCCGCAGGTGACCTTCGAGCTGCGCATGTTGCGCGACATCCGCGCGGCCCTCAAGTACAACGAGGATCAGGGCTACCTCAAGGTCGAGATCAAGATGATTCAGGAGAAGGTCGGCGCGCAGCAGGACGGCGAGTGGGGCTACGACACCATCCGGCGGGTCAAGATTTGGCAGGCGCGACACGGCCTCACGGCCGACGGCCGGGTCGGCTCCACAACGCTGGAGAAGATGGGCATCCACCGCGCCGGCGACTACCCGCTCCCCGACGCTTCACCGGACGCGGCGAAGCCCGCTTGAGACGACTATGGGCGTTGAAGACAACATCCCCGAATGGCTGGCCGAGGCCACCTACGAAGAACTCTTCCTGCGCGGCGGGGCGACGGCGCTCCTGGCGCGCCCCGGCGCCGAG
>CAXTSK010000129.1:2476-3165 GCA_964246655.1 uncultured Pyrinomonadaceae bacterium | reverse complement strand
CACGCGCACGGCGGGCGCGTGGAGGCGCGAGAGGCGCGCGGCGGCGCGGCCGAGGGCGTCGAGCCGAGGCTCCGCGTCCTGGCGCATGAGATGCTCACCGAGGCGGGCCGGGCGGCGCACCCCGAAGTCGCCGAAGCCTACTGCCACGCACTGCCCGACGGCTTCGCGCATAACTGGTGGGGGATGCCGGGGCAGTACCTCGAACGCCTGGGCCGGACGACGGTCGCCTTCGGCGCGGCGGCGGTCCCGTGCCTGTCGCTTCTGCTCGAAGACGCGCGGCCGCTCGGCTACTTCGGTAGCGAGGAGCCGACGTTGAGCAGGTCGCGCCAGTACCGCGTCCGAGACCTCGCTGCGTACCTGCTCGCCGCGATCAGGGGCGTGCCCTACGAGGACGCGCAGCGGCCCGACGAGCGCGACCGCTTCATCGAAGAGCTGCGCCGCAGTCCGGCCCCCTGAGTTTAGCGCGCGGGCGCAGGTCGTTAACTTTATGAGCGTGAGAGAAGCCGTCACGTCCAACCACGCCGGGGCGTCCACTCAGAATCGAGAGCTGACGCTACAGCGCAAGTGCGCCTGCGGCACGCACACGGTCGCCGGGGGCAAGTGCGACGCGTGCAGTCAGAGATGGCAGTCGTCATTCACCTTGCAACGCTCCGCCGCCGGCCGTGAGGCGGCGGCGCCCGGGGGGGCGC
>CAXTSK010000129.1:0-2466 GCA_964246655.1 uncultured Pyrinomonadaceae bacterium | reverse complement strand
CCACAACCCCCTCCCACGCCCCCCCCCCGGCCGGCGCCCCCCCGCCGGGGGGGCGGCGGGGCGGCGGCGAAGTACTGAACTCGCCCGGCTCCCCGCTCGACGCGGGCGCGCGCTTGTTCATGGAGTCTCGTTTCGGCCACGACTTCAGCCGCGTCCCGTCCGGCGCGCAGCCGAAACATGGCATCACTCAACCGGGTGACAACTACGAGCGGGAAGCAGACCGTCTGGCCGAGGACGTGATGCGTGCCCCCGAGCCTCGCCGGCAACGTGGCCCCGACCCGGAGGCCAAAGGCTTCTCGGGTGTCGATTTCAGCCGCGTGCGGGTTCATGCCAACGCGCGCGCGGCAGAGGCGGCTCAGTCGCTCGGCGCGCGCGCCTTCACATACGGGCGCGACATCTTCTTCGCTCAGGGGGAGTACGCCCCGCAGACGGCGGGCGGGCGCAAGTTGCTTGCGCACGAACTGGCGCACGTCGCGCAGCAGAGCGCGGCGGGCGAGCCGATGGTGGCGCGGCAGTTGGAGCAGTACGAGACCAAGCCGACCGTCTTCACGGGCGCGGACATAGAGACGGCTGCCAAGGGCTCTTACTGGGAGCAAAAAGTCTTTGCGGCCTACTCCACTTCCTTCGTCAACCCCGTGAGCACGCGCCTCGCGGCTGACGCCGAAGAGCGCGACGCCGTGCTCTCCACGCTCTGGAACGTGCGGCCGACGCCGTTGACCACCGAGACGGTGCGCCTCGTCACTATCCCGAAGCGGACCGGGGTCGCCAGTTCCAAGGTGCTCGCCTACCAGTTCACCTTCACCCCCAAGCCGCCCAAGTCGAAGCCGGGGGTGTTGGATCAGGTGAAGATCAAGTTCGTGTCGGAGGGCGCGGCGGCCGCGTCCTCCGCCGCGCCGCCCCCCGCCGCCGCGTACAAGGCATCCTCCCACGGCCTCAGCTTCGGCGGCTTCCCCGGCAACGACATCGACGCCTACTGGAAGGCGCACCCCGAGGAGCAGAGGCAAGTATTCAACTTCATTGACAACGTCGCGCCCGACCCCTTCGACCAGATCATCACCACCGAGGTGAGCCCGCCCGCGGGCAGCAAGGCGCTCCCACAGAAGGCTTCCTTCCAAGTCAAGGGAAGTAAAACCGGGGGCTCCGTACAGGACCTTGAGATCAAATTCTTGGGCGCGCTCCCGACGACCGAGGTGAAGCCGCCCGCCGGCTACAACGACAAAGACAGGCTCGACCTGAAGATCGAAGAGCTACAGACCACCGAGCACAAGACGAAGAAGGACAAGCTCGGCGCCATCAGCGGCCTCGACAAACTGCCCGCCGACGAGAAGGCGCCCGTCAAGTACGTCATCTGGCAGTACTTCGGGAACGGAACGCGCAACGCCGAAGTTGACGCCGTCGTCCCCGTCATGACCACGGGCAGGCGAATCTTCTACACGCTGCGCTTCAAGTCCGGCAACGATGTGGAGGTCGAGCGCGTCGCCGAGGAGGGCACGGGCGCGGGGAAGATGTCACTGACCGGGTTGGACGTGGCAAGGGCTCGCGGCTTCAAAGACAACTCGGCAGACCCCGCCGCCCTGACCACCTGGCTCAAGAAACGTTACCCGAGCGTCACGCCCACGGGCAAGACCGTGGAGGAGTTGCGCCAGAGCGCCAACACGAACATGCAGGCCGAGGCGGGCAAGCCCAACTGGTTTAAGAAGAACTACGACCTCACCGTCCTCCCGCAGGCGGACGGCCAAACCCGCCTTCAGACCACGCACGGCATCCCCGCGGCCCTGACCGCCGACGTGAAAGACTTCACGTCGAAAGACCTGAACGTCTTCGAGTTCGCCTTGCAGACCATGACCGACGCGTTCCTCGCGCTCGTCAAGGGCGTGCGGCTGATCCGCAAGACGCTGGGCTTCGTCTTCGACGGCGCTACGAAGAAGTATAAGCCCGACGCGGACTTGTCCGGCCTCGCCCTGCAAAAGGGGAGCGACAAATCCATCGCCATCTTCGACAAGGCCACCCAGGGCGACGAGCACCTCTTCCTGGGCGGTAAGGGCGGCGTGCGGCAGGAGGCAACGATGACGGCGGCGCACGAGTTCGGCCACATCGTCGAAGAGCAGGCGGGCATCAAGAAGGCGTTCGGCGACTTCGTCAAGAAGAACAATATCAAGCCGGTCACTTGGTACGCCGCCAAGCAGCCGGCTGATGACTTCTTCACAGAGGCGTTCGCCCTGTACCACACCGACCCCGAGTGGATGAAGACGAACCTGCCGCTTCTACACGCGTGGTTCGAGCAACTCGGCAAGACGGGCACGCCGCCGCCGCCGTAGGTCTTCGACGCCGCGCCGGTCTTCGAGCACGATGAGCACGAAGTCGCAAACACAGCAGTCGCGCAAGAGGGGAGCCGCGCCGTCCGCCGAGAGCGCGGGCGGGCTCTTGCAGCGCAGGTGCGCCTGTGGCACGCACACCGTGGCGGGC
>CAXTSK010000128.1:0-10730 GCA_964246655.1 uncultured Pyrinomonadaceae bacterium | reverse complement strand
ATCCAGTACGCGACGCTCGCCTCGGCCGGGGGCCAGACGGGCCTCACGGGCGTGAGCACTTTGCGCAGCCCCGGCGGCGCCATCACCGCGGGCGCGACCATCGGGCAGCGCTTCTTCCTGTCGGGCGCGCCCGTGCCCGTCAGCGAGAACGCCTTCCGGCCGCTGCTCAACCTCAACCGCGTCTTCCCCATTTCGGAGGACACGACCTTCTCGTCCGCGCGCCTCGACCACCGCATCAACGGCCGCAACGACCTGACGCTGCGCTTCGGCTATAACCCTTCGGACATCACCGGCATCCAGGTCGAGTCGCAGAACCAGGCGCTCGGCCAGAACGACTTCTCACGCACGGGCATCCAGACCCTCCGCGACGCGAACTTCGTCTCGACGCTCCACTCGACGCTCTCGAACACGATGGTCAACGAGGCGCGCTTCAACTTCGGGCAGCGCCGCGCGACCTTCACCTCGCAGAACGGGCAGGCGACGGCCTACAACATCACCGGCGCGGCCTTCATCGGCCGCGAGCTGTTCTCGCCGGTCATCCGCACCGAGAACCGCTACGCCTACAGCGACAACCTGAGCGTGGTCTGGGGCAACCACACGATGAAGTTCGGCGGCGACGCGAACTTCGTCAGCGTCGGCGCGCTCTTCGAGCTGAACTTCGCCGGCCTCTTCAACTTCGGCGGGCTCTCGGCGACGACGCTCGCCGCCTTCCCCGGCGGCGACTGCCCCAACACGACGCAGGCCGGCTGCGCGCCCGCCTTCGAGCCCGTCCAGCAGTACGGCCTCGGCTTCCCCGGCACCTTCATTCAGGGCTTCGGCAACCCGAACAGCTCGCTGAAGAACCGGCCGTACTCCCTCTTCGCGCAGGACTCTTGGAAGGTGAACCAGAAGCTCACGATCAACTACGGCGTGCGCTACGACTACGAGCAGACCGACAACCTCGCCGTGCAGGACTTCGTCGATCCGCTCACGGGGCTGACCGTCTCGGCGACCAGCACGCAGGCGTTCTACGACGCTTTCCACATCCAGCAGGGCTTCCCCCGCGACAAGGACAACTTCGCGCCGCGCATCGGCGCGGCCTATGACGTGACGGGCAACGGCTCGACCGTTTTGCGCGCCGCCTACGGCCTCTTCTACGACCACCCGCTGCTCGCCATCGGCTTCAACTCCGACATCGCCGACAACGTGCAGCAGCAGCAGTTCATCAGCCTGCCCGGCCAGCCCGGCTTCATCAACACGACGACGGGGCGGCCCGAACTGCTCAACGCGGTGCAGATCTTCCAAGGTACGGTCTGCACGCAGGCCGTCCTCTCGCCGGTCTGCCAGCAGGCCATCGCCGGGGGCGCCATCCCCGCGGGCTTCCAGACGCCGGGCGTCGCCGCCTCCGCGCGCTACCAGTTCGGCCGCCAGCGCTTCGACGACCAGACCTTCCCCGGCTTCGGCCCGTTCCTGCCCTTCTCGCTGCCCGTCTCGACCGAGTTCGAGTTCGCCTACGCCAACCAGGCCAACGCGACCATCGAGCACAAGCTGACGGAGAACATGTCGATCCAGGCGAGCTGGCTCTTCACGGGCGCGCACCACCTGCCGCACCCGACGAATCTCAACGCGCCGAACAACGCGCTGCTCATCCAGAACTACGTCCGCTGCTTCGGCACCCAGCCGACGAACACGACGGCCGTGCTCACGGTCTCGCCCTCGGCCTGCTCGAACATCGTCGCGCAGCCGATCCCGGGCCTCATCTCCGTCACGACGCGCGGCGGGGTGATCCAGCCCTTCGCGGCCAACCTCTTCCGCCCGGGGGGGCCGAACTACTTCTTCGTCCAGTCGCAAAACGCGGCGCTCACGCCCGCGGTCTTCAACGCCGCCATCACGGGCGCGGGCACGCTCGCGCGGCCCGGCTTCGTCTCCACCTTCGGCGACGTGAACGCGCAGGTCTCCGACGGCAACTCCGTCTACCACGCCGGCACGTTCGAGGTGCGCCGCCGCTTCGCCAACAACTACCAGTTCCTCGCGTCCTACACCTGGTCGCACTCGATTGACGACTCGTCCGACCTCCAGACCCTTCTGCTCCCGCAGGACGTGACGCGTTTAGACCTTGAGCGCGCCGATTCGCTCTTCGACCAGCGCCATCGCTTCGTCTTCAGCGGCGTGGTGGCCGCGCCCGGCTCGTGGCGCAACGAGGGCGGGATGCGCAGCTTCCTCGCGGGCTTCGTCGTCGCGCCGATCTTCGAGTGGTCTTCCGGAAGGCCCTTCAACATCCTTTCGGGACGCGACACGAACAACGACCTGTCGAGCTCGACCGACCGACCGTCGGTGGACGCCAACGGCCTGCTCGTCGTGCCGGCCGCGTTCCAGTCCGGCAACCTCGGGCGCAACCTCGGCCTGACGCACTCCTACCAGTCGCTCGACCTCCGCGTCGCGCGCCACATCCCGCTTGGCGAGCGGCTCCGGCTCGAAGTCATCGCCGAGGGCTTCAACCTCTTCAACCGCTTCAACGAGGCGGCCGCCTCGCCGCGCTTCGACGACGTGAACGCCGTCAACGACCGCGCCTCCAACGGCCGCTTCCGCAGCCGCTCCACGGCGGCCTTCGACCCCCGCCAATTCCAGTTCGGCCTCAAGCTGAACTTCTAACACGCCGTCGCGTTTCGACAAGTGACAAGGGAGGGGACGAAAATCCCCTCCCTTGCTTTGTCTTCAAAGATAATCGGCCGCGCGGACAAAAAAGTGTTGCCAGGCGCGGCCGACCCATGTTATTAAACTTTTTCGGTTAACGTTAACAGAATTCGCTCCGTCGTTCAGGCAAGGCCCGATGCGCCGCTCAACGCCGAAGAAGAGGCACGCCACGCTCGCCGACATCGCTGCGTCGGCCGGCGTCACGCCGATGACCGTCTCGCGCGTCGTCAACGGGAACGGTTACGTCAGTGCCGAGACGCGCGAGAAAGTCTTGAGTGCGGTCAGCGCCTTGAACTACCGGCGCAACGGGCTTGCGCGCGGGCTCAAGCGGCAGCGTACGGACACCATCGGCCTCGTGCTCGGCGACATCGCCAACCCCTTCGCGGCGGAGCTGGCGCGCGCCGTGCGTGAGGTGATGTCCGCCAAGGGCTACAACGTCTTCATCTGCGTCAGCGAGCACAGCGCGCGCGAGGACATCGCCGCCTTCGAGTCTTTGGCCGACCACCGCGTTGACGGAGTCATCGTCGCCACGCGCGCCAACAAACTCGGCAACGACCGCCTCGCGGAGATGATCGAGGACGGCATCCGCGTCGTCCTCATCGGCCGCGACTTCCGCCATCCGAGCGCAGACCTGATCGCCGCCGACAACCTCCGCGGCGGCTACGACGCGACGACTCATTTAATCTCGCTCGGGCACAAAAACATAGGATTTATCGGGGTTACGCCGACGAGTGGCGTCGGGCTCAGACGTTACCACGGCTACCTCGAAGCGATGCGCGAGCACAGGCTGAAGGCAGACGAGCGGCTCATCGTCGGGCGCGCGGACGACGGCGACCAGTGGCCCGGCTATTCGACCGAGTCGATGGGCTACGAGGGGATGAAGAAACTCCTCTCCCTGCGCAAGCGCCCGACGGCGGTCTTCGCGCGCAACGACTTCACGGCCGTCGGCGCGATGAGCGCGGCCAAGGAGGCGGGGCTCAGGATTCCGCAGGACTTGGCCCTCGTCGGCTACGACGACGTGCCCCTGGCGGCGCACACGACGCCGCCCCTGACGACCGTGCGGCAGCCCACGCGCGAGCAGGGGCGCATCGCGGCCGAGGCACTCGTGCGCCGCATAGAATCGGCCGAGGCGCCCGCGCGCGAAGAGCGCGTCATGGCTTGCGAACTGGTCGTGCGCGCTTCGACCGTCGGCGACTGAGGAGAACACCTTGCGGACTTAAGGGGACGCCGATACACGGCGTTCGCTCTTGCCGAAACAGGGAATGGACGCCTGGCAGTTAGGAGTGAAAGCCGGGCTGTCTGCCATGATAACGCTAACATAGAGTCTTCGGACTCAAGCTGCTCTTCCAGGGCTTCATGACTGAATGATTATTCCGTGAGCTTTCAACACAGAGGCACAGAGACACAGCTTCGCCTTTAGTTCTCAACAGGCCGTGTCTCCGTGCTTTGTGTCTCTGTGTTGAAAGTGCCCTCGCTATAGCTCAAGGAGGAAGGGATGGTCGAGACACGAGTCGGGGTCGGTGCGGGCGAGGCGGGCGCGTTCAAGGTGCGCGGGCTGCGCTGGTGGATCGTCTCGCTCATCTTCCTCGCGACGCTCATCAACTACATCGACCGCTTGACCATTTCGGTGCTCGCGCCCGTCATCACGAAAGACCTCGGGCTCACGAACACGGAGTTCGGAGGGGTCGTCGTGTGGTTCCTGCTCGCGTACACGATCAGCCAGGGCGTGTCGGGCAAACTCTACGACCGCGTGGGCACGCGGCTCGGGTTCACTTTCTCAATCGTCATGTGGTCTGTGGCCGCCGCCGGTCACGCGTTCGCGCGGGGGTTGACTTCTTTAAGCGCGCTGCGCTTCGTGCTCGGCTTCGGCGAGGCGGGCAACTGGCCGGGCGCGGCGAAGGCCGTCGCCGAGTGGTTCCCCGTCCGACAGCGCGCGCTGGGGATGGCGATCTTTAACTCGGGCGCGGCCATCGGCTCCATCGTCGCGCCGCCGCTTATCGTCTGGCTGCAACTGCGCTACGGCTGGCAGACGACGTTCCTCGTCACGGGCGCGCTCGGCCTGCTCTGGCTCGCGCTCTGGCTCATCTTCTACCGGGCGCCGGACAGGCACCGCTGGATAACGGATGAAGAGCGCGCGCTGATACGTGAGAGCCCCGAAGTCGAAGGCGGGACTGAAGAAGTTGACTCCAACGCCGCGCCGCGCTGGCGCGACCTGCTGCGGCACAGGCAGGTTTGGGCCATCGTCGTCGCGCGCTTCTTCACGGACCCCGTGTGGTGGCTCTACATCACTTGGCTGCCGCTCTACCTCTACAACGCGCGCGGGTTCAGTCTGAAGGAGATCGGGCTCTTCGCGTGGGTGCCTTACGTGGCGGCGGACGCGGGGAGCCTGCTCGGAGGCTGGGCTTCGGGTTATTTAATCTCGCGCGGGTGGAGCGTTGACCGCGCGCGAAAGACGGTCATCGCGGCCGCCGCGCTCCTGATGCCCGCGGGTATCTTCGCCGCCTTCGCGGAGAACCCGTTCGTCGCGCTCGCGCTCATCGCGCTCGTGCTGTTCGGCTTTCAAGTCTGGATCAACAACGTGCAGACTTTGCCTTCGGACTTCTTCCCGCGTCGCGCCGTCGGCTCGGTGGCGGGCCTCGGCGGCACGGGCGCCGGGATAGGCGCGATGCTCTTCACGCTCGGCACGGGCTGGGTCGTTGACCACTTCTCTTACGTGCCCGTCCTCGTCGCTGCCGGGCTGCTCGCGCCGCTCGGCACGCTCGTCCTCTTCGCGCTGGCCGGCCCCGTCAGGCGCGTTCGCCTCTCTTAACTTTTAAGGAGCACTCATGGAAAAACATTTCAATCTCGACGGCAAGGTCGCGCTCGTGACCGGCGCGTCGTCGGGGATAGGTCGCGCGACCACCGCCGCGCTCGCCGGGTGCGGCGCAAGTGTCGCCGTCAACTTCCACCGCAACGAGTCGGGCGCCGAAGAGGCGCGCGCAGAGATTGTGAACGCGGGCGGGCGAGCAACCGTCATCCAGGCCGACGTAACGCGCGCGGCCGAAGTGGGCGCGCTCGTCGCACGAGTTGTTGAAGAGTTGGGGCCGGTAGACATCCTCATCAACAACGCCGGCTCGCTCGTCGAGCGTCTCAAGATTCTTGAGCTGACCGAGGAGCGCTGGAACGAGGTGATCGACTTGAACCTGAAGAGCGCGTTCCTCTGCTCGCAGGCAGTGGCCGCCTCGATGATGGAGCGGAAGACGGGAGCCATCGTCAACGTCTCCTCTATCGCGGGACGCAACGGCGGGGCGCTCGGGTCGATTCACTACTCGACGGCGAAGGGCGGGCTCATCACGATGACGAAGGGTTTTGCGAAGGAGCTTGCGCCCTACGGCGTGCGCGTCAACGCCGTCTCGCCCGGCGTCATCGACACGCCCTACCACGAGCGCTTCTCGACGCCCGAGGCGATGAAGGCTTACGTCACGGGCATCCCCCTCGGTCGCGTGGGCACGCCGGAAGAGGTGGCGAGCGTCATCGCCTTCCTCGCCTCCGACGCGGCTTCGTACCTGAGCGGCGAGACCATCGAGATCAACGGCGGGATGTTGATGCTATAAATGAGAGATGAATACCAAGTGAGCTTTCAACACAGAGACACAGAGGCACGGAGACACAGCTTCGTGTCTTATCTCATCAAGCTGTGTCTCTGTGTCTCTGTGTCTCTGTGTTCAATTCCTGTTCACGCGCAGGATGCGCGCGAGGCGCTCGGGCCGAAGGACGCGCCGGGTAATGCGAAGTGGAAGAAGGAGCCGCACCCGCTCACGCGACTGATGGTCGAGCGCAACTCTACGCTGCGTTCGGAACTGCGCGGCAAGCACCCGCGCGTCTACGTCACCGACGAAGAGATATCGGCCCTACGCACGCGCGCACGCACGACGCATAAGGACATCTGGCAGCGCGCGCTCGCGAACGTGCGCGCTCTAAAAGAGGAGCCGCCGCCCGCGCCTGCGCAGGAGAGACGCGCGCAGAACGAGGTCGGCATCGGGATAGCCGAGGCGGCGCTCGCGTATAAGATCGAAGGCGACAAGAAGTATCTCGACGCCGCGCGCAAGTACATGGAGGCCGCCGTCTCCTACGACGTGTGGGGCTACACCTACAACAAGCCGAACGTAGACCTCGCCGCCGGTCATCTTCTTTACGGTTTAGGTTGGGGCTACGACCTGCTCTACCACGATTTGACCGAACAGGAGCGCACGCGCTACCGCGACAAGCTCGCGAAGCAGGCGCGGCTGCTCG
Organism: uncultured Pyrinomonadaceae bacterium; assembly: GCA_964246655.1. Lineage (GTDB taxonomy): Bacteria > Acidobacteriota > Blastocatellia > Pyrinomonadales > Pyrinomonadaceae > QHXN01. Next base: position 3,785 of record CAXTSK010000128.1, on the reverse strand, counting down.
CCGACTACTACAAGCCCAGGCCGGGACGCACCTACTCTTATAGTCAGAACCACGTCTTCATCCCGATGGCGGGTCTGGGCGTCGCGGCCTATGCGCTGTATGACGAGGTCGAGGACGCGCCCGAGTGGGCGAGGCTCACGCGCGCGATTTACGACCGCGTGCTCGAAACGTACTCGGCCGACGGCTACTACTACGAGGGCTTCGAGTACTGGGTCTTCTCGACGCCGTGGCTCGTCCACTACCTCGACGCGCACGCGCACGCCACGGGCGAAGACCTCTACGACCGGCCCGGCTTTCGGGAGATGCACAAGTATGTCGCGCACTCGATGCTGCCATCGGGCCAGTACGTCTTCGACTTCGGCGACATCTTCGAGGGGCCTCTGACGCGCGCGGGGCGTGGCGAAGAGTATCCGCGCACGCACCCCGGCGGCCGCTTCCACACGAACTACAACCTGCTCTACCGTCTGGCCTCGCGCTTCCGCAGCGGCGAGGCGCAGGGCGTTGCCCGATGGCTTGAGAGTTTCGGGCAGGTCAACGCCGAAGACTTCTGGTCGCTCGTCTGGTACGACCCGACCGTGAAGGCCGTCCCCGTAGAGAAGCAGGAGCGCTGGCACCACTTCGAGGATCACGGAGTCGTCTACTGGCGGAGCGGCTGGGGGAAGGACGCGACGGCCTTCGCCTTCAAGTGCGGCCCGCCCGAAGGACACCGGACGCTCGCGCGCCTGAAGGAGTTTCCGGACTGGCACCTCTCCTCGGGCCACGCACACCCGGACGCCAACAGCTTCATCATCTACGCCGGCGGACGATACCTGACGGGCGACTCGGGCTACGCGGGCGTGCCCCTGACGGCGCATCACAACTCGGTGCTGGTTGACGGGCACGGGCAGGCGAAGGAGGGCGAGGGGCACGACGCCTTCGAGGGCGTTCCTTACGAACAACTGAACGGCATCCGCATCGTCGAAGCACAACTCGGCGCGCGCGCGGTCGTGATTCGCGGTGACGCGGCGGCCGCTTACGACCCCGCGCTCGGCCTCACGCGCTTCGAGCGCCGCTTCGAGTTCGACGGCCGCGGCTTCACCGTCACCGACGAGTTGCAGTCTACGACCCCGCACACCTTCACCGCGCTCGTCCACTCGGACGACACGGTCAGGCAGGAGGGCGCGGGACGTTTCTCGATTGACGCCTCGGGCGCGAAACTCAACATCTTGGTCGAGTCTCCGCAGAACGCGCGCGCGGTCGTCGAAGAGAATGTGCTGACGGCCCCCGGCCCGCCCGGCTCCGTGGACAAAGGCGAGCGGCAGGTGCGTGGCCGGCGTCTCGCCGTCTCTACGGACGGGCCGCAGACCTCCGCGCGCTTCCGCCTGCGCCTCTCCAACGGCGGCAAATAAACAAAGAGACACGCCTTCTGATTTCAAATTTGGCAAAGGAGCGCGGGCATCTTGCTCGCGCTCCTTTTTAGAACTCGCGCTCCTTTGGCTTTACCCCTTTGAGAATTCGCGCGGCTGTGGCCCCGAGGACGGCGGAAGAGTTAAACTGTCCGCAACCAGGGAACCAAAAAAACTCTGCGCGAAAGAGGAAGGGAATCTATGAGCACGCAAATGCAGCCTTCGTCGGACAGATACATCTTCCGCGGCACGAACCGGCAGAAGGGCCGCCATCACGCAGTCACGCCCGAGAACAGCTCGATGAAGCACCTCGTCTACGGGCGCATCATCTTAGACGCTGAAACGCCGCGCGTCTCGTTCTCGACCGAATCGTACGAGACGGGGCTCATCTGCATGGCGGGCGGCTGCACCGTCAAGGCTGATGGTGAGACGCACCGCATCGAGCACCGCGACTCCATCTACCTCCCGCGCGACACGGAGGTTGAGATCGAGACCGACGGAAGCGTCGATCTCGTCGAATGCTCGGCCGAGGTCGAGGGCAAGTACCCTTTGCAGGTCGTGCGCTTCTCCGACATCGAGCGCGACCCCGCGCTCAGGTTCCAGACGGGCGGCCCTTCGACGACGCGCACCATCAACATCGCCTTAGGGAAGAACGTCCAGGCCGGCCGCATCGTCGCGGGCTTCACCAGCAGCGAGCCGGGCCACTGGACTTCGTGGCCGCCGCACGAGCACGCGTCGATGCTCGAAGAGTTGTACGTTTACTACGACATGCCCGCGCCCGCCTTCGGCGTGCAGTTCGTCTACACGAACCCCGACGAGCCGGAGTTCGTCGGCGTCGTGCGCGACGGCGACGCGGTCGTGATGCCGCGGGGCTTCCACCCGAACGTCTCCGTCCCCGGCCACCGCATCAACTTCGTCTGGCTGATGGCCGCGCACCGCGAGCAGGAGGACCGCCAGTTCGGCGTCGTCACCGTCCAGCCCGGCTTCGACCAGTCGGGCACCGGACTGGAAGCGAGTAGGAAGTAAACAGGTCAGTACCGCCCGCGCAGACGGCGAAATAACAGCGAACCCGCCCGGCGCGCGTGACATCCGAACGTCTGCCCCTCTCCCCGCGGGCTCGAAAAGATTGAAATCGCCCTTCGCGTTATGAAACACTTCACGTCTATGAAGAGACTGACGAACAGCGCGGCCTTCGTCTCGGCCGCGCTCTTGCTCTGCTCCGCGCTCGCACAGGCGCAGTCGGGCGCGACCCGCCCCCGCCGCGTCACGCCCGTCCAGCCGACGGGTGAGTCGGCCAGCGCCGTGGCGACGCCGTCCGCAGGCGCACGCACCGGCACGGGCTCGACCGCGCACGCTTTCTCGCTGCTGGAGCAGAAGCAGTACGACGCCGCGCTCGCCGAGGCGCGGCAGTTGTCCACGGCCGACCCGAAGAACTCCGAGGCGTGGAAGATCGCGGGCTACGCCGAGTTCTACCTGAAGCGCTACGCCGAGGCGGCCTCCGACCTTGAACGTGCGCTTGAGCTACGCAGCGCCGCGGGCGAGAAGGACACGAAGACCGAGGACGCGCTCGGGCAAGCCTACTTCTTCGCCGAGAAGTACGAGCAGGCGCTCCCGCTCCTCGTCGCCGCGACCACGCGCGCGGGCGCCAAGCCCGACGCCAACGCGCTCTACTACCGCGCCATCACGGAGATGAACCTCAAGCGGACGGAGGACGCCGAGCGCTCCTTCGGCGAGGTCTTGAAGGTTGACCCGAAGAACAAGTTCGCGCTCCTCTACGTCGGCCAGCTCGCCTTCGGCCGGCAGGACTACGCGACGGCCGTCAACATGCTCAACCGCGTCACGCTCGCCGACCCGACCTTCGCGCAAGGGTGGGAACTTCTGACGCAGGCTTACATGTACCGCGGACGTTCGGCGACCGGCGCGGCGGCCGATGCGGACTTCCTCTCGGCCGTGCGCGCGGCCGACTCGCTCGCGCGCGTACGCCCTGACGCGCGCTCCGCGCTGCTGCAAGGACAGGCGCTCGTCTTCGCCAAGCAGTTCCCGAAGGCCGTCGTGTCGTTGGAGCGCGCGGCCGCCTCGCCGCAGGCGCCCGATGAGACCTTCTACATGCTCGGCTACGCGCAGGTGCAGTCGAAGAACTTCCCCAAGGCCATCACGGCGCTTGAGACGGCCGCCGCGAAGACGCCGCAGAACGCGGAGGTCTACCGCCTGCTCGGCTTCTCCTACGAGTCTTCGCAGAACTACACCAAGGCCCTCGCCGCCTACGAAAAAGGTCTCCAACTCGCGCCCACGGACGCCTACTTCAAAGAGTCCGCCGACCGCGTCCGCCCCTTTGCAAAGTGAGCCGTGAGGAGTAAAAAAAAAACCCAGTGAGGTATTTTGGTTCGACGCCGGCCATCA
>CAXTSK010000127.1:2905-10731 GCA_964246655.1 uncultured Pyrinomonadaceae bacterium | reverse complement strand
GGCCACGTCCCGTAGACGCCACCGAAGGGCTTGAGACCGACGTGGCCGAGGCGCTCACCGTCATCCAGGACAACTACGTTGACGGCAACAAGGTGAAGTACGACGAGGTCTTCAAGTCCTCGATCATCGGCATGCTGCGCACGCTCGACCCGCACTCGAACTTTTACGACGCGAAGGAGTTCGAGGAGCAGCGCGCCGACTGGCGCTCGGAGTACTACGGCATCGGCGCGACCATCGGCGACCGCAAGCTGGCGGGCAACACCGACACCTACATCCTCGCCACCTTCGAGGCGACGCCGGCCTACAAGGCGGGCCTTCGCTTCGGCGACAAGATCACGGAGATCGACGGCAACGCCGTCAAGGGCAAGGCTTCGGGCGAGGTGCGCGACATGCTCCGCGGCCCGCGCGGCACCACCGTGCGCGTGACGGTCGAGCGCGCCTCGAACGGCCAGAAGGAGACGGTCGAGATCACGCGCGACGCCGTCCCGCAGCCGACCGTCCCGGACGCCTACTTCATCAAGCCCGGCGTCGGCTACATCGACATGACGCGCGGCTTCAACTACACGACGGCCGAGGAGTTCGTCTCGGCGCTGAAGTACCTCCGCACGCACGGCATGCAGGGGCTCGTCGTTGACCTGCGCAACAACGGCGGCGGCATCCTCGACCAGGCGAAGATCGTGGCCGAGCAGTTCCTCGCCAAAGACCAGGTCATCCTGACGCAGAAGGGGCGCGGCACCCGCGGCATGCAGCGCGAGTTGGTCTCCGACAACCGCCAGCCCGACCCGACGCCGCTCGTCGTCCTCGTCAACCGCGGCACGGCCTCGGCCAGCGAGATCGTCGCCGGCGCGTGGCAGGATCACGACCGCGCGCTCATCGTCGGCGAGACGAGTTTCGGCAAGGGGCTCGTCCAGTCGATCATGCCGCTGGAGTACGGCACGGCGCTCACGCTGACGACCTCGAAGTACTACACGCCCTCGGGCCGACTCATCCAGCGCGACTACTCGAACCAGAGCTATTACGACTACATCTACGGCCGCGTCAACGGCACACAGACCGAGGCCGAGGTCGAGAAGCCGAAGGGCGGCGAGACGCATACCGACACGGGCCGCCCGCTCTACGGCGGCGGCGGCATCGCGCCCGACGAGGCCATCAAGGCGCGCACGCTCACAGCGCCGCAGGTGCGGCTCATCGACCCCATCTTCGCCTTCGCACGCGAGGCCGTGAACGGCCGCGTCCCCGGCGTGCCGCAGAGCTTCAAGGTCGGCGGCATGCCCGAGTTCGAGCAGAACGTCGAGGCCGGCGCCTTCGAGGTGGACGACAAGGTCTACAAGGCGTTCAAGGAGTTCGCCATCGCCAACTACGGCGAGGAGCTGAAGCTCACCGAGGCGCAGCTTGACAAGGGGCGCGACTTCATCGCCCGCCAGTTGCGCTACGACCTGACGACGGCCGCCTACGGCTCGGTCAAGGCGACGCAGGTGCTCATGCTCGACGACCCGCAGGTGTCGAAGGCCATCGACTCGCTGCCGCGCGCCCGCGACCTCGCCACCGCCGCCATGCGCGGCCGCAACCCGCAGACGAAGACGTTCGAGGAATAGACCCGAACGCTATCAAACTAAAAGGCCCGGCGAGTTCGCGACTCGCCGGGCCTTTTTGTCTTGCTCGAATGGCTCGACTCTTACCAGCTACAGCCGTAGGAGGAGAGCGAAGTCTTGGCCTGATCCAGCGCGGACTTGCAGGCCGTCTCCAGCCCGGCCTTGCCCTGCGGGGTCTCGGCCAGCTTCTTCCAAGAGCTGCGCCAGGTGTCGAGCGAGGTCTTGAAGGTCGCCTGCGCGGCCGCAGGCACCTTGCCGCTGACGCACGCCTCATACTTCTTCAGGAACTCGTCGCACGCGGCCACGCCGATGTCGCCGCCCGCGGCAGTAGTGGTGGTGGCGGGGGACGCGGCGGGCGTGGCGGCCGCCTTCGTGTTGGTGTTGGCGGGTGTGCTGCTGGTGTTAGTGGCGGTGTTCGTGTTGTCGGCCGCGCCGCCGCAGGCGAGCATGACCGTGCCCAGCAGGACGCAGAGGGCGAAGAGGGAGATCAGTTTGGTTGTCATCGTTTCGGTTCTTCTCCTTGGGGAAGTCGCGGGCCGCAACTTTCGGCCCGTCGAGAGACAACTGCCGCGAGGTGTTGGTTTGAAAGCCGTTCTTATGGGCCGGGGCTCCGGCAGCCCTTCGCGCCGCCTCCGGCCCTGTGTACGGGAGCAGCCCTTGCGGGCGGCGTGTAAAGCTAATGCCGCGCGCGCCTCCGCGTCAAGCGGAAGTTTGAGCGGAAGGGAACGGAAGTCTCTTCAGCGCGCCCACTGCTTGGGCTCGGGCGCGGGGTTGGGCTCGGGCTCGCGGCGCGAGGCGGCCTTGAGCTTCTCGAAATCCAGTTCGGTCGAGGGGCCGATGTTCGCGTCCAACAGGCCCGCCATCTTCTTGAGCGTGTACTCGTTCTCGCGCGGGTCGTTCGAGGCGACGCAGTCGGAGGGGATGACGAGGTTGAAGTCGCGCATGTACGCGTCGTGCGCGGTGAAGAGGACGCAGATGTCGCCGGTCAGCCCCGTGAGGACGAGCGTCCTGGCCTGGAGGTAGTTGAGCAGGATGTCGAGCGTGGTCGAGAAGAAGCCGGAGTGCTTCGGCTTGAGGACGAAGTAGTCGTCCTCCTCGGGCCGGAGCATCTCGGCCAAAGGACGGCCGCGCACGTCGTCCTTCATGACGTGTTCCAGAATCTTCTTAAAGTCCGACTGCCACTTCCCGAAGTTGTCGTTGACGTAGACGACGGGGACGCCCGCCTCCTTCGCGCGTCGCTTCAACTCGGCCAGTCGCTCGGCCATCGGCAGCGCGTGTTCGAGAAGCTCGCCGCCGCTCTCGAACTCCAAATCGTTAATCACGTCGATGAGCAACAGCGCCACGTTCGATTTGTCCGGCACGAATCCGTGCAGGTCTTCGTTCTTTGCAGGCATGAAGAAATTATACGCGTAAACCGTAAACCGTAAACCGTGACAAGAGGAAAGCAAGTCCTTCTTGTCACGGCTTACGGTTTGCGGTTCACGGCCTTCAGCTCTGGTAAGCCGGGACGCGCGCCTCGCGGCGGCGCCAGACGGCGAGCAGGGCGCCCATGCCGAGGAGGCCGACGAGGTGGTAGCCGTTGTTGATGAGGTAGAGCCCGAGCGGGCGCTGCTCGAAGATGACGGTCTCAAGGTTCGTCGTCACCACGAACCCCAGCCAGAGCCAGAAGCCCGTGAGCGCGCCCGACGCGGCGGTCTCCGCGCCCGTGAACTTGACGAAGTGCGCGAGCACGTAGGCGAGCAGCAGCGACGTGAGGAAGGCGAGGCCGATCTCGCCCGCGTGACTCTGCGCCTCGATCAAAGCCAACTGCTCGGGCGTCCAGCCCTTGAGCGCGATGAAGGGGTGCGCGAAGAGCAGCGGCGAGTACCAGAGGGCGCCGAGCACCCAGTAGGCGGCGGCCGACGCGACGACGGCCGGGTAGTTAATTCTCATGCAGAACCCTTCTCCTTTCCTGCGAGGAAAAAGTTACGGGGGGGGTGACGGCGGCGGCCCTCAGGAGTGCGCGCCCTTGAGCGTGATGAGCGAGATGGTCGCGCCGGTCGGGTCTGTGATGACGCTGAAGCGGCCGACGTTGGGAATGTCCATCGGCGGGACGCAGATTTTGCCGCCCAGCTCGGCGACCTGCGCGGCCTTCGCGTCCACGTCGTCCACGGCGACGTAGGCCCTCCATTGCGACGGCTCGCCGCCTTGCTCCGGCCCCATCTTGTAAATCCCGCCGACGTGCTTACCGTCCACGACGATCTCGTTGTAGACCATCGGCGGCGCCTCCGACCCTTCACACACGGTTGCTTCGGACTTCTTAATCTCCCACCCCAGCAGTTCGGTGTAGAACTTGATGGCGGCGTCGGAGTCGGTGGTCGAAAGCTCGTTCCAGCAGAAAGACCCGTTCGCGGGCATCGTCTGTTCGGACATTACTGTGTCTCCTCTTGAAGCGGTTAATGGGTAGAACTTTTCTGGCGAGGCTTAAAGACGAAAGCGATGAAAAAGTTGAAGGTGAGCCCTCAAACACTTGAAAACTCACCTTCAAACCCACCCCTTGTTCGTTCGGAAAAGAAAACAACAGCGAGGGAGAAAAATTTGTGTTCCTTCTTAAAGCTGCTCGGCCCTTAAAGCGTCGGGCCATTCACTCAAAACGTGTCGGCTCGTGGTCGCGCTTTAGTGCGCGGCGAGCCAGTCGCTAAAGATTTGCGACTCCTCAGTCTTCCCCGACCAGCGTGCGCGGTTCTTGCCCGTGAGCGCGAGGATCATCGCCTGGTGCTGGCCGGCGCGGTCACCGAGCCGCTCGAAGTAGTTGTAGAGCCGGTCGATGCGCGCCACCGATTCGCGCGCCGCCTCGACGTTGCGGAAGTGGAGCACGTTGCGGAAGTAGCGCGTGTAGACGTTCTGCTCTCTTCCGGTCGTCGTGTAGAGGTCGAAGTAGCCGTCCAGGTGTCCGGCGTGCTGCAAGACCTGTGCGACGTAGGAAGGCCGCGCCTTCACCCGGCGCACGATCTCCGCGATGTCTTTCGTGCCGGACTCGAAGAGCGAGACGATCTGCTCTTTCTTCGTCCGCTGCTCAGCCTCGACCTCGGTCGTCTCCGCCTGTGCCGCTTCGACTCGCTCGCGCTCGACCACCTCGTCAGCGTAGTCCAGCTCAAGCGTGAGCGGCTTCATCTCCTCGATCATTTCTTCGGTCGTCATCTTCTTTCACCCCCTTGAAGTGAGCAGTAAGCTGTAAGCTGTGAGCAGTTGTTTAGATGCCGGGGGCGGTGAGCAGTTCGCCTTCACTGCTTACTGCTCACCGCTCATCGCTTACTGCTTTAGCTCGCGCGGCGCACTTCAAAGGTCTGCTGGTTCTGCAAGCCCTTGAGGTGGTCGATGAAGCTCGAAGCGGCGCGCTTCGAAAGCTCCTCGGTGCGGACGCGCATCACCTGCTGGCTCTCCTCGTCGGGGTCAACGCCCGCCTCGCGCGCGAGCGCACGGATCATGCCGAGCTGCTTCGGCGTGACGAGGTCGGCCATCGACTTCGCCAGAGGGTCTTTCGGGAAGTCGCCGGGCTGCGGGCCGGCGCCCTCGCGCTCGATGACTTCCGACTCGCGCTGGTACAACTCGCGCGCGATGCCGAACTTGATGGCGGCGCGCTTCAGGGCGTCGTGCTCGGCCTTCTTGATGCCGGTCTCGTTGTCCGCGTTACCCGTGCCGACGCCTTCGCGCGTGACGCCGTCGATAGTGATGGCGCAGGTGACGGCGACCATTTCGCCGATCTGGACGATGCCGCGGACGGCGTGCGACCAGGTCGGGGCGAGGCGGTCGAGGAGGTCTGCGACCGTGTGCCACTCGACGTACTCGACCATGTGCTGGTTGCCGTTGCGGTCGCGCCAGCCCTCGCGCGTCTTGATGAGGCGCGGGTCAATCGGCTGCTTCAAAGTGCTCAAAGTCTTCGCGAAAGAGAGCGGCACCACGGGGGCGGCCGTCTGCTGCTCGTACTCTTCGGCGGTGATGAAGTCCTGCTCCTCTTCCGCCTTCTGAACGTGTGCGGTTGCTTTCTTCGTCATCTCCAGCTCCTCTGTCTCTTCGTGTTCCGCGAGCGAACGCTGAGGAGTCTCGACGGCCGGGGCGATGAACTCGACCTCCGACTTAAACTCCGGCTGCTCGTTCTGCTCCCGTACGAAGCGCGGCGCTTTGCGCGGGGCTCTGAGTTGAGCCTCCGCGGCAGCCTCGCCGAGCCTCTCGGATGCGGTTTGCGTCAAAGTGTTGGGCGTCTCCGCCGCAACAACGTTCTCGGGAGTCGCGCCCTGCGCCTGCGGGGCGGAAGCCTTGGCGGGGGCCGCCTGCTGCTTGGCCGCGGCCTCTGTGTTCTTTGCAAGGACGGCGTGCTTGACGGCGAGGATGTGCTCGCAGCGGTAGCGCGGGTCCTGGGCCGACTGCTCCTCGAATTCAAGGCAGGTGCAGCGCACGCGGCCCGCCTCGTCGCGCCAGACCTCGTAGGAGGCGCGGCGGCCACGCAGCGTCGGCGTGGTCACGCGGAAGCGGTCGCCCTCGCGGTTCACCAACCCCATCGCGGCGATGCCCTGCGCGCGCTTGTCGCGCATCAAAGCTTTTTTGTCGAGTACGGCAGTCATGGCTTAAATCCTCCGTCCGAACTTTCCCTGAAACTCTTACGCGGCCTTCTCGGTCGGCATCTGCGTGACGACGCGCTCGGCCGCTTCGGGCTGCGAGTTGAACCCTGCGCGCTCCTGTAAGCGACGCTCCAGCTCGACGACCCGCGCCTCCAACTCCTCGACGCGCCGACCATAGCGATGCACAGTCTTGAATAGCCCGTCGAACGTCTCCCAGATCACGTCGCTCACCTTCTGTTTCACTCCTTGAACTTCAGAGTCGCCGCATGTTTGCTGCAACGCTCTGTTTCATACGTGAAACAGTGTACCATCGTTCCCGGTTTGTTGCAAGCATAAAACAAGGTCTTGCGCAGGAAATTTTCTTGTGCTATGTTGGGTTCGCAAAGGTGGGCGCCGGGGTCCGTGTGGACTTTCCGGAGCGCCCCTCGAAGGAGGCCGAAAATGGCAGATCAGTCGAAAAGTTTAGTCAACACGGTCGAATTGGGCCGCGCCATCCGCCGCAAGCGCGAGGAGCTGGGTTTGTCTTTGAGGGACGTGGCCGACGAGACGAAGGTCTCGGCCTCGACGCTCTCGCGCATCGAGAACGGCACGGGCAAGCCCGACGCCGACAACATCGCGCGCCTCACGGGCTGGCTCGACATGCCGATGGAGCGCGTCATGGGCGCGCGCAAGACGGAGGAGGGCACGGACACCTCGGCGGTCGTCTACTTCCCGCACGAGGCCACGCCCGACATCGTCGAGGCGCACCTGCGCGCCGACCGCAACCTCACGCCCGACACGGCCAAGGCCCTCTCCGAACTCTTCCGCGTCGCCTACCAGCAGTTCAGCGCGCCCGGCACCGACGCCCGCGCCCGCAAAGGCCGAAAGTAGGCGGAGTAAGTCGAAGGGCTAACATCCTATGAGAGGCGCTCGACCCAGTCTGGTCGAGCGCCTCTTAATCGATTCGGCAGTTATTCACAGACAGTTTTAACCGCATAGGCTCCTCGCCTTCGGCCGGAATGGTCGTCGAAACATCAGGCACAATCTGAATCTCCCGATCAGATTCTTAACTGCAAAGGAGAGAATCATGGCAGACAAGGCAGTGAAACCCATCCCGGACGGCTACCACAGCGTGACGCCCTACATAGTCGTGGACGGCGGGGCGCGGGCGATTGAGTTTTACAAGCAGGCGTTCGGCGCGACGGAGGTCTTTCGCATGGACGGGCCGGACGGGAAAGTCGGACACGCGGAGATCAAGATCGGCGACTCGCACGTCATGCTGGCCGACGAGCACCCGGAGATTAACGCGCGCGGCCCGCAGGCGTTCGGCGGCTCGCCCGTGAGCCTGATGCTCTACGTCGAGGACGTGGACGCGACCGTGAACCGGGCCGTCGAAGCCGGGGCGGAGTTGACGAGGCCGGTCGCGGATCAGTTCTACGGCGACCGGACGGGCGGCATCAAAGACCCGTTCGGGCACGCGTGGTACATCGCGACGCACGTCGAGGACGTGCCGCCCGAGGAGTTGCAGAAGCGCGCCGCCGCAGCGCACGGGGGCGGACAGTAAAACGTAAACGATGCGGTGGGGGGGGGGGGCCGGCCGGGGGGGGCCGGCCCCCCCCCGCGCGCCCGCCCCGGGGGGGGGGGGGGGGGGGGGGCG
>CAXTSK010000127.1:0-2895 GCA_964246655.1 uncultured Pyrinomonadaceae bacterium | reverse complement strand
GAGTAGGCGCTCATCCGTCGCGCCTACTCCACCGCAGGGCAGAACGAGCAAGGGAAGTGTCGGGTTGAAATTCAGGGCGATTTACGGCGTCGATTTCAGTAGGGAAAAAGCGGCGTAGGGCGGGTATAATTTGAGCCGTGGACACAGAGAATCTGCCGCCGACTTTTAAGGGGAGACAGTACGAGGTGCGCGCGTTGGGGTTGCGCGACTTCGCGGGGCTGCGTCGGGAGGACGAGCCTCTGGACCCTTTCGAGCTGGCGTACTTCGCGAGGTTGATGGTGATTAACTTCGACGAGATTGCGGGGCTCTCCGAAGAGACGCGGAAGCACTTGTTGGGCGTGGGCGTGAACGACTGGTCGGGGGGGACTTCGTCGCGGCCTTTGCCGAACGGGTGGCGGCTGATCATCCTCAACCCGAAGCACGGCAAGGGGCGGAACAACGCGACGCTCATGGAGGAGGTCTGCCACGTCTTCCTCGGGCACAAGGCGAACCGGCTCTCCATCGTAGCGCAGAACAAGCAGGGGAAGACGGTCGCGCGCGACTACAACGAGGCGGACGAGGAGGCCGCGTACGCCGTGGGCGCGGCGGCGCTCGTGCCCTTCGCGGGGCTGCGGAGACTTCTGAAGCAGAACAGGTCTTCCATCGAGATGGCTCGACACTTCAACGTGAGCAGGGAACTCGTCGAGTACCGCCTGAAGGTCTGCCGTCTCTGGGCCGAGTACCGCCAGCGCCACCCTGAGGAGGACGCCGCGCGCGAGCTGCGCCGCCGCGCCTTCGCCGCCGCGAATGCCAAAGAAGTAGACAGTAGTCAGTAGTCAAAGGTCAGTAGGGAAAACAGTTGCGGCGCGTCTGAACCATTAGGTCAGGCGCGCCGCTTTGTCTTTCTACCGGCTACTGTCTACTCTCTCACTGCCCCTGCTGCGGCCGGCCCGACTGGATGAGGCGCTGGCGCGCGGTGTTGCCGGGGACGGCGATGTGCGTCGCCGGGTCGTACTCCTTGCCGACGGCGGGGCTGCCCTGCGGCACCCAGATTTCCACGCGCGTCGTGCTGTAGCCCGAGGGCAGGTAGCGGACGTAGTAGCCGTCCGGATGAACCGACCAGCGGCCCGAAGGCACGTCCTGGCTGCCGGGGCCGAGCGGCGCGTTGCCCGAGAGCACGGCGACGCGCTCCATCTCGGCGAAGGTCGCGCCGGGCGTGGTCATCATCTGGCGGAGCTGCGCCTCGGCCTGCGCGATCTGGCGCAGGGGCTCAGGCACGCCGCCGAGCGCGTCGGTCAGGGCGTTGCCCGAGAGCGCGTCGAGCGCGCTGCGGTTGAGCGACGCGAGCTGGCGCGGCGTGAGCAGGCGCGAGGCCGTCGCCTTCATCTCGGGCTGCAAGTCCTCGAACTTGGCACGCGCGATGATGGCCCACAGGAGCACCTGTATGTCGTGTTGATGAATCTCCGGGTGGTTGACCGAGTTGCGGACGATGGTCATCACGGCGTCCTCGGCCGGGCCTTTCGGCGGCGCGTAGAGGTAGCCGTCGCCGCCGCCGGGGCCGTGCGTGCCGGCCTTGAGGCAGTAGCTCTGATCGACGAACTCGTAGAAGCCGGGCTGGAGGACGAAGCCGCCGTTCGGCGTCCGCTGCAAGGTCATCAAGCTCCGCTCGGACTCGCGCGGCGTGAAGCCGTCCTTCGAAGAGTCGCCCCACTTGGCGTCGGGCAGGGAAGTCGTGATCGGCTGCTTGTCGCCGAGCAGGTTCGGGGTCTTCTTCTTCAGCTTGTCGCCGAGGCCGCCCAGGCCCCCGAGCTGCGCGGAGGCGAGCCCGGCGCAGAGGGCGAGCAGCATCAGGGCGCAGACGGCCTTCAGGCCGGGGCGTCTGAAACTTTGGGTGTGCATTGAGTCTTTACTTCTCCACGAGGTTTGAAAGATAACCGCAGTGCGTAGATGTTATCTCGCGCCGAAAGGTTGGGCAAGTTGAGGGTAAGACAGGAGGGATTAAGCCACAGAGACACAGAGACACAGCTAAAGCCGAGAAGCTGTGTTCGAGCAGTGTCTCTGTGTCTCCGTGGTTAATCTTGACTTTGTTGTGTCGCCCGTCTCTTCACTTTTCGGCCGCCGCCGATTAACTTCTTGAGTATGAGGACGGACGGCGGGGCGCCCGAAGAGCTGCGCGAGCTGCGCGACGAGGTCAAGCGCTGCATCGACTACCGCGCCTTCTACCTGCGCTACTGTCCAGAGGCGCGGGCGTCGGGCGCGCGCCTCCAAAGTCTCTGCCCCATCCCCGCGCACGCGCACAGCGGCAGGGGGCACCCGAGCCTCTCCATCGATCTGCAACAGGGCCTCTTCAACTGCTTCTCGCGCGACGAGGGCGGCGACGCCATCACCTTCTACGAGCTGATGCACGGCGTCAGCTTCGCGCGCGCGGTGAGGGACCTGGCGCGCGAGCTGGGGCTCGACGGACGCAAGGAGCGACGACCTTCGCTCGCCTCGGCGTCAGCGCCCGACGCTTCCGAGACGGAAGGCGAGAGCTTCGAGCCGCTCGACGCCGAGCAGACCGCGACTGTCTGCGCGCGCTTCCTCGAAATCTGCCGCGGCGAAGACCAGCTCGAAGGCACGGCCTACCTTGCGCGCCGCGGCATCGACGCCGGGACCGCACGCCGCGCGGGCGTCACCTACTTCCCCCGCCGCGCCTACCGCCGCGTCATGCGCCGCATGTCGGACAGTTTTTCGGTCGAGACGCTCCGCCGCGCCGGCCTCTTCAACCGGAAAGAACATTTGACCTTCTACCACCACCGCCTGCTCTTTCCCTTCTACGTCGGCGGGCGGCCCGTTTATCTACAGGCGCGCACGACCGCGGCCAGCGTCGAGCCGCGCTGGCACAACCTGCGCGGCCACGTCCCCGCGCTCTACAAC
>CAXTSK010000126.1:0-10772 GCA_964246655.1 uncultured Pyrinomonadaceae bacterium | reverse complement strand
TTTGGGCCTGGGCTGCGCTCCCCCCCCGGGGCGCGGCCCCGTCATTAAAATCTCAGGCGAAGGCGCCGGGGCGTTCAGGAAGGGTCTTCTATCCGGGCGGTTAGAAGTTGAACTTGGCCGCGAGCTGCACCTTGCGCGAGGTGTTGACGACGGCGCCGCCGACGAGCCCGAAGTTGCCGTTCGAGATGACGGCCGTCGGGAAGTCGAAGGACGGCGTGTTGGTCAGGTTCTGCGCCTCGACGCGCAGCTCAAGATTGCGGCTCTCGTCGAAATGGAGACGCTTGCTGAGCGTCATGTCGATCTGGAAGAGCGAGGGGCCGCGGAAGAAGTTGCGGCCCGTGTTCCCCAGCTCGCCCGCGGGCGGCGCGAAGAACATGTTGCGCTGCTCCTGCGTGAAGAAGAAGTTGCGCCCGCCTTCGAGGACGATTCGGCCCATGTCCGGCGTGCAGCCGTTGCAGCTCGCGGGCGACTGCACCACCTGTGACACCGAGCTGGTGCCGGAGTAGACCGTGAAGGGGCGCCCCGAGTACCAGCGCATGATGCCGGCCAGCTCGAAGCCGCCGACAAGATGGTTGAGGGCCGGGTGCATGTCGCTACCCCAGCGGCGCCCGCGCCCGAACGGCAGGTCAAGCGTGAAGTAGCCCTGGACGGCGTGCGTTCGGTCGAAGTCGGACGGCGCCCAGTTGGCGTCGCGGTCGCGCACGTTGAAGGGCGTGTTCGAGGAGAGGAACGTGGCGGTCGTCCCCGCCGCCGAGCGCCCGAGCAGCGTCAGCGCCGGGTCGTAGGAGCGCGTGTCCTCCGACTTCGCCAGCGTGTAGCTGGCCTGGAAGGCGAAGCCCGCGTCGTAGCGCCGGCTGAACTGCACTTCGAGCGCGTTGTAGCGCGAGCGGTCGTTATTGTCCAGCACGTTGAGCGCGCCCGAGAACTGCGGGTAGGGCTGGAAGAAGAACGGGCTGAAGCCGTTGACCTCGAAGTTGGGGCGGGCGTTGCCCGTCCGCCCGGCCTGCGCGACGAGGAAGGCCGCCTGCGCGACGCTGCCCGCGTCCACGATGTTCGTCGCCGTCGTGCCGTTGGCGAGGCGGACGGTGCCGCCGACCGTCTGCGCGAGCAAGAACTGCGCGCCCGTCTGCCCCGTGCCGAGGACGGACGAGCCGGCCAGCAGCTTGTTGATGAGGAAGTTCGGGTCGGTCAGGATCGGGTCGCTCGTCCCCGTGCGATTCTGGAGCTGGCGGAACGCGGCGAGGAAGCCGTTGTCGAAGATGTCCGCCTGGTTCACGTCGTAGGCGCCGAAGAGCTTGCGCCCGAGGCGGCCGATGTAGTTGACCTCGACGACCGACTTCCAACCGATCTCGCGCTGGACGCTCAGGCCGTACTGGTGCGTGCGCGGGTAGGTCAGGTCGGGGTCAACGACGCTGATCGAGTTGATGGAGAAGGCGGGCGGCGTGCGGAACGCGAGCGGCGTCGTGTCGTTGGCCGAGATTTGCGGCAGGCCGTTGCGCAGCAGGGCGCCGTTCTGCCCGCCGGGGAAGCCGCTGGCGAGCAGCGTGATGCCGCGCGTCAGCCCCGGCGCGTTCTGGAAGATGAACGACGAGAAGACGAACGTGTTCGTCCTGTCCCACGCCAGCCGGTAGTTGCCGCGCACCGAAGTCTTGCCGCCGCCGAACGGATCCCAGGCGAAGCCCACCGTGGGCGCGAACTGCTTCCACGAATCGTCGTAGAGTTTGCCCTCCTCGAAGCTGACCGAGTTCGACGGCGTCGCGCCGGCGCGGATGGGGGTCGAGGGGCGCAGGACGAGATTGTCCGCGCGCGGGCTGAGGCGCACCTCCCAGCGCAGGCCGTAGTCGATGGTCAGGTTCGGGCGCGCCCGCCAGGTGTCCTGCCCGTAGAAGTCGTACTCGGGGTAGCGCGCCGTGTAGAGGAAGCGCGTGCCCGCGGGCGCGAAGGCCGAGTCGTCCGCGGCGACGAACGCCTGCGTGACGCGGCCGATGCGGCCGAGGTAGTCGTTGATGTAGCTTTCGAGGTTGCCGCGGTCTGTGAGGTTGATGCCGGCGTTGCCGGTCGTCAGCGCGCGCGTCCCGTAGGAGGTCGGCACGGGGTTACCCGTCGTGGCGCTGGTGCTCAGGGAGATCGAGTCGCGCGTGTTGAGGCCGGCGACCGAGCTGCGGTCGTCGAAGTGATCCTGGAGGCGGATGTTGGTGCCGAACTTGAAGGTGTGCGAGTTGCGCTGCCAGGAGAGGTTATCGACGAACTGCTTGGTGGTGGCGCGGCGCGCGTTGTTGACGCCGGGCGAGGAGTTGAGCGGGTCGGTCGGGATGTTGAGGATGACGGACGAGTTCGCGAGCCAGTTCGGGTCGGGGTTGTTGAAGCTGAAGGTGAAGCGGTTAAAGCCGGCGACGAACTCGTTGACGACGGTCGGCGCGAGCGTCGCGCGGTAGTTGACGGCGAGGTTGCGCGGCGTGCGGAAGGTGTCCACGAAGCACGGCAGGCCGGGGAACTTCCCGAGGCCGGTGTTGGCGTTGTCGCAGATGGTGTTCTGCGAGCCGCGCGAGTAGCGGACGTAGACGGCGTTGCGCTCGTTGAAGTTGTGGTCGATCTTCATCGTCCAGTCGTACTGCCGCTCGGTCTGCGGCGCGACCCAGCTGAAGCCGGCCGTGTTGAGGCCGTCGCCGACGGTGTAGTTGTTCGGCAGCGGCACGAGGTTGATGAGCCGGTTGGTGGTCGGGTCGGCGCTGAGCGGGATGTTCGGGTTACTCGCCACGTTGAAGTTGGCGACGCAGTTGGCCGTCACCGTCGCCGAGCAGTTCGGGAAGAACGGGGTGCCGTTGGCGTCGATGACGCGGGTGGCCGCGCCGGTGACGGTGGCGTTGGCGTTGGCGCGGCCGACCATGTAGCGGAAGATGCCGTTGCGCGCCTGCTCCGTGTAGACCGTGCGGTTGACGAAGAAGGACTGGCTGGTGCGCAGCAGTTGGAGGTTGGTGAAGAAGAAGGTGCGGTTCTTACCGTTGTAGACGCGGTCGCCGCCCTCGCCGAACTTCGGCAGGTAGACGGGGCCGCCGATGCTGCCGCCGAAGATGTGCTGGACGAACTGCGGCTTGTCGGTCGGGAGGCGCTGGCCGTTGACGAGGCGCGTATTGATCGTGTTCACGTACTCGTTGGCGTGGAAGCGCGGCGTCTGGTAGAACTCGAAGATGTTGCCGTGGAACTCATTGGTGCCGGACTTGGTCACGAGGTTGACCTGCGCGCCCGAGGAGCGACCGTTGTCGGCGGTGAAGTTCGAGGTGATGACCTGGAACTGCGTGAGCGCGTCGGGGTTGGTGCGGATGGGCGTGAAGTTCGACCCGCCGGCGGTCGTGTCGTTGGCGTCGATGCCGTCGAGGGTGAAGTTGAAGGCGCGGTCGCGCGCGCCGTGGACGTGGTAGCCGCCGCCGGTGTTCGCGCCGTCAACAACGCCCGGCTGGAAGAGGATGAAGTTGAGCGGGTTGCGCCCGCGGTTACCGACGATGGGCAGCGCCGTCAGCGGCCGCTCCTCGACGATGTTGCCGAAGTTGCCCGAGGACGAGGTCTGCACCAACTCGGCCGACCCCTGCACCGTCACGCTCTCGGCGATGTCGCCCGCTTCGAGCGAGACGTTGACGGTCGAGGGCTGGTTGACGTTGATCGGATTGCTGGTCGAGACGAACTTCTTGAACCCCTGCTTCTCGACCGACACGGTGTAAGTGCCGACCTGCACCGAGTCGAAGACGTAGGTGCCCGTCGAGGTGGTCTGGATGGTGAGGGAGACGTTCGTCCCCTCGTTCGTCAGCGTGACGGTCGCCCCCTCGACGACCGCGCCGCTGGCGTCCTGCACGACGCCGGTCACGCGCGACGTGGTGCCCTGCGCGAGCGCGGCCGGGGCGTAGGTCAGAAGCAGTGCGGCCATCAGGGCAAGTGCGGATAGACTCCGTCTATTCATCTCGTTCTCCGTTGTTAAGCTGTAAATGTGGGTAAGTCTAAGCGGCCGCGCTGGCGGCGGACGACGAATACGGCCCTTGTGCGAACTGGCCGCGTATTCTACTGACCTAATGGACAATAATCCAAGCTAAAAGATTTTATCAGTAAGATAAGAATTATTGTTTGATAAAAAACCTGACCGGCTCGACTTGCTCACCCTCTTGCGTTACCTGCCTACTTCTTTATGTCCACCTCGACCCAGCCGCGCACGCCGTTGACGAACCAGACGCGGGTGGCGCGGGCGAGGTCGTCCTTCAACAGCACGCGCTCCGCGACTTCGGCTTGGCGCAGAAGCTCCGCGCGGAACGTGCCCGCGAGCAGTCCGCACGCGCGCGGCGGAGTCCAGCGCTTCCCTTCCAACTCTAAGACGACGTTGCCGTTCGTGAACTCCGTCAACTCTCCGTCTTCGTTCCACAGCAGCACGTCGAACACGCCGGGCACCTCCGCGCGTCGCGCTTCGTACTGCCCGCGGTTGGTCGTCTTGTGGCAGAGGAAGCGGTCGGACTTCTTCAACGGTGTGAGCGCGAGCGCGACGTGGAGCGGGCCGGGAGGCAGTTCGTCCAGCGGTTGACTTTCGACCCGCGCGCGCCCGCCGCTTGAGACGAGCAGCCGCACGCGCCGCGGACGCTCGACGTGTCTTTCGGCGTGGCGCGCGAGTGCTTCGCGCACTTCGGCGACGTTGACCGGGATGTCGAAATACTCCGCCGACGTTGCGAGCCGCGCGAGGTGTTCTTCAAGCAGGTAATAGCCCGACTCGTCAAGCCGCATCGTTTCGAGCAGCTCGAAGTCGGGCGCGTCCTCGGTCAATAGCTTCGCCTTCGCGAGCGCCTCCGCGTACTCGCCGCCCGGCGTCGAATCCCAAGTGACGCCGCCGCCCGTCCCGTACACGGCCTCGCCCGTCTCCGTATCGACGACGACCGTCCTGATGGCGACGTTGAAGGCCGCGTCGCCGCCGGGCGCGACGAAGCCGACCGCGCCGCAGTAGACGCCGCGCGGCGAGTCTTCGAGCGCGGCGATGAAGCGCGTCGTGCTCACCTTCGGCGCGCCGGTCACGGAGCCGCAAGGGAAGAGCGCAGCGAAAAGCTCTTCCAGCGTCACGCCCTCGCGCAGCGTCGCCGCGACCGTCGAAGTCATCTGCAAGACCGTCGGGTAACGTTCGACCCTGAAGAGTTCTTCAACTTTAACCGTACCCGTCTCCGCGACGCGGCCGAGGTCGTTGCGCAGCAGGTCAACGATCATCAGGTTCTCGGCCCGCTCCTTCTCGGAAGACGTGAGCCGCGCGGCGGCTGCCTCGTCCTCCTCCTTCCAACGCCCTCGGGCGGCCGTCCCTTTCATCGGCCGCGTCTCGACGCTCCTTCCGTTGCGGCGGAAGAAAAGCTCGGGCGAGGCCGAGAGCACGCGGAAGCGGCCGGCGTTGACGTACGCGCCGAAGCGCATTGCCTGCGCCGCGCGCAGCCGCTCGTAGAACGCGAAGTCGTCGCCCTCGAAACTCGCGCGGAGTCTTAAAGTGTAGTTGACCTGATACGTGTCGCCGCGCGCTATCCCGTCGCGTACCGCCTCGACGTTGCGCTCGTATACGGCGCGGGTAATTGAAGGAGTCCACTCGGAGACTCGGAACTCGCCGATGGGAGTCTCGACTTCGGAAGGTCGTTCGAAGAGGCCGAACCAGAGAAGGGGCAGGTCATTCGCTTTCTGCTTTACCGTCAGCGCGCGGTCGAACGCGGGCGCGGCCTCGTAGGCGACGAAGCCCACGGCGTAGAGACCTTCAGACGCGGCATGCTCCACGCGCCTGAGCGCGGGGCGCACCTCCTCGTGTGTATGAGCGGAGACGATCTCGACGGGACGTGTGAAGAAGGCGCGGCCGGCCTCAGGGCAGTCGTCGGGGAAGTCGAGGACTGCGGCCGGCGTGTCGGGCGGGCGGGGGGTCATCTCCCTCGGAGGGGCTACAAGCTCTTCGCGAGCGCCTTCGCGTCAACGCCGTCGGGCACGCCTTCGACGACGAAGACCGCGCCGCCACGCCGCTCGACGACGACCGCGCCCTCACTCGTCCTCCAAATTTGACGGTCGGCGGGCGCGACCTCCGACGGCTCGACGCCGTAGCGCTTCGACGTGCGCCGCACGTACGCGTCGAAGAACTCGTGCGCGTCCGTCTCCGTGTCCCAGACCGTCTTGAACGCGACGACCACGTCCGTCTTCTTCGGCCCGACGAAGAGCGCGTAGCGGTCGCCGCCCCACCCGGCGGACGCGCCCTTCGACACGTCGGCCAATTGTAAGTACTCGTCGAGCAGGACGTAGCAGCCCCACTCGCCGAACACGTCGTTGTCGGCCATCCGCCAGCCGCGGCCGAGCGACGCCGACAGGTCGCGCACCGAGACCTTCTGCGGCAGCTCGTTCGCGACGTACTTCTCCCCATGCATGATCTGTTCGGACGACTTCGGCAAATTCTTGTAGGCGGCCGACACCGCCTCCCAGCCGCCCTGCTTGTAGACCTGCATGACCCACGTCATGCCTTGCAGGTACGGGAAGAGGATCTGCTCGCGCAGGACGCGCGGCGCCTTATCTATCTGCTCGCTGGCGGTCGCGCCGCCCGACATCATCGACTTGAGGAAGGCGAGCTGCCTCAGAGGGTCGCGCGTCACGTATTGCGTCATCAGGAAGGAGGCGTCGCCCTCGACGAGCGCGTGCGCGGCCATCTCGGCGTCGGAGTCGTGCTTGGGCCAGTCCTCGAAGCGGCGGAGGTTGAAGTGCTGGTCTTGCAGGGCGTGCGTCAGCTCGTGCGCCATGACGGGTCGCTGGCCGTCGAGGTCGATCCAGTCGGCGAGGTAGAACTCCTGCGTCTTCGGGTCGTAGTAGCCCGCGACCTGCTCGGCCAGGAGCTTGATGAGGAAGGGACGGAGCTGGAAGTCCGCAGGCGCGAGCCCGAACTTCTTCATCATGGTCTCGGTGGCAAGAGTCTCCTCGGGCGTCGCGCTCTCGTTGAGGTTGCGGACGAGCATCTGCTCGATCTCTGCGCGCGACTGGGCGCCGCTGCGCACCTGGCGGAGGATGGAGAGCTTGCGCAGCTCGCTCGTCTCGCGCAAGACCTCGGCGGTCGCCTCGCGCACGGCGGCCGTCTTCGGGTTGACGGCCGCGGGCTTGGCCCTCTGCGCGGCCGCCGCCGTGCACAACAACGCCGCGCAGGCGCACGCGACCACAGCCGCGGCCGGGATCCCCGCCCTGATTCTCTTTGACATCACGAACCCTTCGCTTTTATAGTCCGCTGAAACCGGAACGACTCTCGCGACCCTTGACGACGATGCAACCCATCGAGGCCGACGCCCTCTTCGACGACTGGCACGAGACCACGATCCGCGTCCGCTACGCGGAGACGGATCGGATGGGCGTAGTGTACCACGCGAACTACCTCGTCTGGTTCGAGATCGGGCGCACGGAGTTCTGTCGCGCGCGCGGCTTCGCCTACAAGGACATGGAGGAGAACGACCGCGCCTTCCTCGTCGTGGCCGAAAGCTACTGCCGCTACAAGGCGCCCGCGCGCTACGACGACGAGCTGATCGTGCGGACGCACATCACGGAGCTGCGCCGCCGCTCCGTCCGCTTCGGCTACGAGATCGTCAACGACGCCGACGGCCGCATCATCGCCGAGGGCGAGACCGGCCACGTCGTCACCGATGTCAACAACCGCGTCATCTCGCTCCCCGAAAGCTACCGCCTCGCCCTCAGCTCCCCGCCGCTCGCCTCTGGCGAGAGTGTGCCGTGAGCGGTGAGCAGTAAGCAGTAGAAAGGTTGTAGTTAAAGGCGGCCCGGATGACTCGGCCGCCTTAACTGTTTTTACTGCTTACCGCTTACTGCTTACTTTCCTACGATTCATGCGGCAGATTGAGGCGGGAGATTTCGCGGGCGCGGCCGGTGGAGTCGTCGATGTCGATGAGGGCGGCGCAGATGCGTACGTCGCCTTTGGAGTGCTCGGCGCGGGGGGCGGCGGGGTTGAGGAAGCGTGCGAGCGCGCCCTCGCGCTCCATGCCGATGCAGCCGGCGTGGCTGCCGGTCATCCCGAGGTCTGTGATGAAGGCCGCGCCGCCGGGCAGTATCCGCTCGTCGGCGGTCTGGACGTGCGTGTGCGTGCCGACGACGGCCGAGACGCGCCCGTCGAGGTGCCAGGCCATCGCGATCTTCTCGGAGGTCGCCTCGGCGTGTATGTCCACGAGCCGCACCTTCACGTCGTCACTTAAACGTGAAAGCATTTCGTCGGCGGCGGCGAAGGGGCTGTCGTGCGTCGGCGGCATGTAGACGCGCCCCATCAGGTTGAGGACGGCGACGCGCGTGCCGCGCACCTCGCCCGTCCACATTCCGGAGCCGGGCGTGCCCTCGGGGTAGTTGGCGGGGCGCAGCAGGCGCGATTGGCGCGCGACGTAGGCGGCCGCCTCGCGCTTGTCGAAGATGTGGTTGCCGGAGGTCATCACGTCGATGCCGGCGGCGAAGAGCTGTTCGGCGTGCTGCGGGGTGATGGAGAAGCCGCCCGAGACGTTCTCGGCGTTCATGACGGCGAGGTCAACCGCGTGCTGCTCGCGCAAGTCCTGGATGCGCTCCAGCACCGCCACCCGCCCGGGCCGCGCCACCACGTCTCCGATCATCAGGACTTTCATAGGTCAAAAACAGTAAATGGTGAACGGTAAACGGTGAATGGAAGGGAAAGCGCCTTCACCATTCACCATTCACCATTCACCAAAAATTAAGGGCCGGGGGAAGAACCGCGACGACCGCTCCGAAGTCGTAATTGAACCTGCGCTAACAGGTGGGTGACCTAACCTTGCGGTTGAAGCCGTCGCCTCCGGCGCATCCCTTCAGTGAGGGATCGCACTGGTGACGGCATCGGTCTCCCGTATTCACGACATAGGCTCAACCATTGTAAATCGGTGGCGAACCGCGCAGAACCGACTCCCTCAGCCTGGGGAAATAGTAGCACAGCGGCCGCGGCCGCGTCAGAAAATGTGAGCGGAAAAGTAGGCCCGGCCCGCTTGACAAAAGTGTTCGTGCTCGGGCTTCGACTGTCGTCGTGTTCTAAGAGATGGTGATGCTGCTGGGGCTCGCCTGGTCGGCGACGTGGCGGGTCTTGAGGACGCGGTCGAGCATCTCGGCGCACTCGGCGCTGCGGGCGGCGAGCTGCTGGTCGGTCTGCTCGTGGAGACGCTTGAGGCGGTGCAGCTCGTCGGCGATGTGGAGCGCGGCGAGGATGGCGACCTTGAGCGAATCGACCGTGAGCGTGCCCGAGGAGATTTCGCGCATGCGGCGGTCGACGAACTCCGCCAAGCCGATGACGTACTCGCTGTCGCCGTCGGAGCGGATGTTGTAGGTCTGGTTGTAGATTTCGACCCGGATGGTCGGCGTGCCTTCCGCCGGGTTCTTGATGGCGCTCATGCCTTAAGTCTCTGGGGCTACCGGCGCATGACCTCGACGGCCTCGGGGTCGAGCACCGCGATGGCGTCGAGCATCGCCTCGACCTTGGTGCGGATCGTGTCGCGCTCCGAGAGGAGGCGCTCGACCTGCGTTTCGAGCCTGTCCTTCTCGTCTAAGAGCGCGCCCAGCTCGCGGCGCACCGAGGCCAGCTCGCGTTCCAGCCCCTCCTTCTCCTGGCGGAGCGTCTTGGTCAGCTCGATGGTGCGGTAAATTTTGTCTTCGAGGTGAGAGAACTTTTCAAGTCCGGTCAATCCGACCATCTTTCACTTCTCCGTGCGGCTGCGGCCTCGTGACTGCCGGGTGATTATGCGCCGGGTCGCGCGAGAGCGCAAGAGTTAATCTTTGGGTGCTGGGTACTGGGTGTTGGGTTTTAGGTTTTAGGTGTTGGGTGTTGGGTTGAAGCGGGTTTCTGACCAGAACCCAGAACCTAAAACCCAACACCCCTTACTTGATGCGGTAGCCGAAGTTCTCTTCGTTGCTGAAAATCCAGCCGACGACCGAGCCGATGTGAATCTGCTCGGAGACGTAAGCCTCGCGCGTGAAGGCCGCCGAGCCGCGCTCGCGGATGCGCTCGGTCTTGTGCCCCATCGTCTCGAACCTCCTGCGCCACTGCTCCATGTTCTGCGGGCGCAGGTCAATCCAGCCCTTCGACGCCCAAGCCTCCACGGCCGCGGGGTCAGCGACGTGCGCGGTGCTCTCGTTCTTCACCTCGGGGATGCGTATGTAGGGGCCGCGGATGAGCGAGCGGCCGTCGGGCGTCAGGATTGGGAAGCCGACCGAGACGATGGAGCTGCGGAGCCGCTCGTCGGCGCGCAGGCGCGCGTAGACTTCTTCGGCCAACTGCTCGCCCGAACGCCCGACCACCTCGCTCAGCCTGTCTTCGTAGACAACTCGGAGGAGGTACGCTTCCCATAGGAGCTTGCCGAGTTCGGGCGGCCCGAGGTCGCCGAGCGCGACCGAAGGGATGTCGCGCTCCTTCTCAAGCTTCTCCAACTCCTCTATGGCGAGGTGGCGCAGGTAGCCGGCGCGGTAGGTCGGGTTCATCGAGGCGCCGTCAATCGCCGCGATTACGTCGTAGCCCGTGCTGCTGCCCTTCACCTCCAGGACAACCTGTCGCGCGATCTCCTCGGGCGTGATGAACTCCATCTGCCCCATGTAGGTGATGGCCTGGAACTCGCCCTTGGTGAAGAGCCCGTTCTCGCCGGTGTTGACGACGGCCAGCTCCAGGTCGCCCAAAGTCTCGTAGCCGTCGTCCCCGCCCGCGGGGCGCAGGCGCAGTTGGCCGCCCACGTCGAGCGGCTCGGTGCGGCTGGTGTAGAGCTTGAGGT
>CAXTSK010000125.1:6798-10777 GCA_964246655.1 uncultured Pyrinomonadaceae bacterium | reverse complement strand
CCGACGACCGCGACGCCGACGCCTTCGCCCGCGCCGACGCCCGCGCCGCAGACGCCGCCCGCCGGAGTCGCGACGCTCGCGCCGGACGTGAAGGTCGATTCGTCTTTCGACGGCTACAACGCGCGGCCGCTGACGGACGGCGTGACAAACGTGCGCGAGATCGCGGCCAAGCGCTACAACCAGGGCAACTGGGTCTCGGCCGAGAGCCCGGAGCCGCACTGGATCGAGCTTGAATTCAAAAAGCCCGAGCGCGTGACGGCCGTCTACGTCTACTGGGGCTTCGCCAAAGACCGCTACATGCCTTCGCGCAGCGTCGAGTTGCAGGTGGCCGACGGCGAAGGGTGGCGCACCGTCTCGACGCTTGAGCCGGGCGGCAACTTCGACCGCACGGCCTTCGAGTTCGCCCCCTTCGTCGCCGACCGCGTGCGCCTGTTCCAGCCCGCGCAGGCCGGACCGCAGAACCGCCCCTTCGTCATGTGGGTGCGCGAGGTGCAGGCGTTCGGCGCGCGCGACTGAAGCTGTGGGAAACACGCGAGCCCGCCGCTTCGTAAACAGTTCCGAGGGGAATTCAGAGTTAACCCGAAACACAGTCCGTCAGTTATCATTCTCCTGACATGCCCACAGCAGAGATCATCGCCGTCGGCTCCGAGCTGCTGACGCCGTTCCGCACGGATACCAACAGCCTTTGGCTGACCGACAAGCTCAACACGGTCGGCGTCGAGGTCAGGCTCAAGACCATCGTCGGCGACGACGACGCGCGGCTTGAAGAGACCGTCCGCGACGCCGTCAAGCGCTCGGGCATCGTCGTCCTGACGGGCGGCCTCGGGCCGACGGAGGACGACATCACGCGCAAGATAGCCGCGCGCGCCCTCGGCCGTCGTCTGCTGCTTGATGAAAAGGTCTTGGACGACATCAGGGCGAAGTTCCTCCGCTGGGGCCGCAAGATGCCGGAGATCAACGCGCGGCAGGCGATGGTCATGGAGGGCGCGGAAGTTTTGCCGAACCCGAACGGCTCGGCGCCGGGCATGTACCTTGAGCACGACGGCCGCGTCGTCGTCCTCCTGCCCGGCCCGCCGCGCGAGATGAAGCCGATGTTCGAAGGGCTCGTCCTCCCCAAACTCGCCGAGCGCTCGGGCGGCGTGCGCGTCGCCCGCCGCGTAATGCGCGTCGCGGGCCTGGGCGAGTCGGCCGTGGACGAGCGCATCGCGCCGGTCTACACGCAGTACAAGAACCCGCAGACGACGATTCTCTTCAACAACACGGAGATCGAGATTCACCTGACGGCGCAGGGGAAGACCGAGGCCGAGGCCGAGCTGCTGCTCGACGGGCTGGCGGGGCAGATAGAGGAGCGTTTGGGCGACTCCGTCTTTGCCTTCCGCGGCGAGAAGATGGAGGAGGTCGTCGGCCTGCGGCTCGCCGTCGGCGGCTTCACGCTCGCCACGGCCGAGAGCTGCACGGGCGGACTCGTCGCACACCGTTTGACGGAAGTGCCCGGGTCTTCCACTTACTTCATGGAGGGCGTCGTCACCTACTCGAACGAAGCGAAGACGCGCCTGCTCGGCGTGCCCGCGGAGCTGATCGAAGCGCACGGCGCGGTGAGCGCGGAGGTGGCCGAGGCGATGGCCGTCGGCGTGAAGCGGCGCGCCGAGACGGACTTCGGCCTCTCGGTCACGGGGATTGCGGGGCCGGGCGGCGGGACGGAGGAGAAGCCGGTCGGGCTCGTCTACGTCGCGCTCGCGGACGACGCGCACACCGAGCACAAGCGCCTGATGCTGCCCGGCGACCGCCACCTCATACGCACGCG
Source organism: uncultured Pyrinomonadaceae bacterium (assembly GCA_964246655.1). GTDB lineage: Bacteria > Acidobacteriota > Blastocatellia > Pyrinomonadales > Pyrinomonadaceae > QHXN01. The sequence continues at coordinate 8,973 of CAXTSK010000125.1, read as the reverse complement.
CGCCTCGCAGTTCGCGCTCGACCTTTTGCGCCGGCGGCTCATCTGAAAAGGGAGGCCATCAATGTTCTGTCCACAGTGCGGTAATAAACAGAGCGAAGAGCTGAAGTTCTGCAAGCTGTGCGGGGCGAACCTGTCCGCCGTGCGGCAGGTGGTCTCGACGCGCGAGGCGGACGAGAAGTTCGACTGGAGCCGAACGTGGGTCGCCGAGATGTTCATGTCCGAGGCCGAGCGCAAGCGCCGGAACGCGGAGCTTGAGCGCGAGCGCGGCGTGACCCCGGAGATCAAACGCTACAACGAGATCAAGGCGGGCGTTATCACGTCGTTCGTCGGCGTCGGCGTCATGCTCTTCCTGTGGGTCATCGGCATGGCCATCTACCGCGTCCAGCCCAACGACCCCGACGTGGAGATCATCCGCAGCGTTTGGGTCGCGGGCGTCATCCCCTTAATGGTCGGGCTGGCGCTCATCTTCAACGGCCTCTTCGTCAGCAAAAAGATCGCCGAGCTGCAAAAGCGCGCGCTCGGGGCCGCGCCCGACGCGCTGCCGAAGGGCGCGGAACAACCCGCCCTCAAGTCGGCCGACACGTCCGAGTTCATCCCCACCGGCTTCAGCGTCACCGAAGGCACGACGAAGCACCTGACGCTGAAGGATGAATTGAATAGAGAGTAGTCAGTAGCCAGTTAAAGACAATGCGGCGCGCTTGACCTAACGGTCAGGCGCGCCGCCTGTTTTTTCTACTGACTACTGTCTACTACTTTGACGCCGCCGCAGCGTGAATCACCTGCGCGGCCTGCTCGACAGCGGGCATGATGATGTCTTCTCCGGCCGACTTGGCTTTCGCCTTGAACTGGCTCGACGCGGCGGGCGTGGCCGCGCCCGGAGCTTGAATCTTAACGTCGAGCGTCAACTCGTCCTTCGGCTTGACGTTGGCCGTGGCTGAGCCGCCCGACGCTCCGTCCACGCGGCCGAGTCCGGTCGCGGCCGCGCCGACCTTCCCGAGCATCCCGCCGAAGCCTCCGCCCCCGCCCTTCTTGTGCGAGACGTTGGCGTAGACGATGAAGTCGCACCCCTTCTGCCGCGCCTCCGCCTCCGCGTCACCGAACTGCTCAAGCATCACCACCTCGACCGTGGCGTTGGTCAAACGCGCCGCCAGCGCGCCGCGCACGGCCGTCGCAAGTTGCGCGTCGTTCAGGTTGTCGCCGACCGCGCCGGTCTGCACGCCCGCCAGACCGAGGCGAACGACGCCCGGCCGCTTCGCGCCGACCTCGGCCGCGGACGGCTGAGCCTGCCCCGAGCTTGAAGGCTGTGCAGCATTGTCGTCATCGTTGTCATGCGAGCCCGCGGCACCCATGGCGGCCATCATCGAGGCGGCGGAGAAGTCTTTGACCTCGTGAAAGTCCGCGGGCGGTTCGAAGAGCGAAGCGTCGAGCGTAGCCTGCGAGAGTTCGACGACCTCGTTAACTATCGTCATGGTCTCGGCGCCGTCCTTGCCGAACATCGTCATCTTCTCCCAGACGGGGTAGCCGCGCCGCGCCGCGCCGACCTGCTTCATCTCGAAGCGGTCGCGACAGCCGCCGCCCGCGTGCTGCGGGTTGTAGTAGCGCGCCGCGCGGTCGAGGTCGCAGTCGAGCTGGAAGGCCGCGTCGATGTACCAGCCGTCGGTCTCCATCTTCGAATCGACGGGGTTGCAGGAGTCGGGCGAAGACTTCATCTCCATGGTCGTGATGATGTGACGCGCGGTGTAGCCGAACATCTGCTTGCGCTCGCCCGTGTCCTTCGCCGTGACGGTCGAGGTGATGAGGCCGCCCTGCGTCCGCTCGGTCGTCGTCCGGCGCGCGCCGGATGCCGGGGCGCTGACGGCGGCGGCGCCAGTGTCGTAGGGGTTGACGGTGTAAGCCTTCATCGCCGGCATGATCTGTATGTCGCGGCGCAGGTCGCACTGCTGGATGGTGACGGACTGGCCGCCCATCTGCTCGGTGCGCTGGCGCTTGCCCTTGATGTAGACGGCGTTGTCGTACGAGCGCCCCTGCATGGTCTGGCGCGACTTGATCTTCACGTCGGCGCGCGCCTCCGCGGCGCAGGCTGCGGTACAGAGCAGCATGAGCGCGACGCGCCCGAAGCGTAATAAGTTGTTCACGGATGAATCCCTCCCTCTGGGTTACGAAACGGTGGCGGTT